>JBDGSE010000001.1:0-21454 GCA_042217695.1 Candidatus Nanohaloarchaea archaeon
AAGAGCAGAGACCAGGAGAAAGCCGGTGACCCGGGTTCAAATCCCGGACGCCGCATCACGTAGTGATGCCAGGCCGGTGATTTGAAGCGGCAGAAAACCTGTTTTCGAGTTCAAATCCCGGACGCCGCAAATTTCTAACAGAAATTTGCAAGTACCGGGTTCCCAGAAAACGAAATTCTAAAGAGAATTTCTTGGAGAAGATTCTGACCAAAATCTTCGAATCTCCGATTTTCGACATCCCGGACGCCGCAAATTTCTCTGAAAGTTGAAAATCGAAGATTTTCTGCTACAGGAAAATCTGTTTTCCGCGTTTTATCATCATAAACCATGCTCTGCATGGCTTTCAAACAACAGATCTCCGGATCGCATCGGGGAGATTTTCAATCTCAGGGCGCTGTCAAACAGGAGAGAACCTGCCTTCGAGTTCGGCCTCCGCGACTCTGTGGCCTTCCATCGCTTCCAGGACGTCCTCCTTCGAAGCAGTTTCGGGGAGATCGAGTGTCGTGTCCACCGCGTACGCCCTGAATCGGTAGGTATGTGTGCCGTCTGGCGGGTTCGGGCCGCCGTAGCCGCGGTCACCAAAATCCGTCATACCCTCCTCTGCGGCCTCGGGAAGAGAACCTTCATCGATATCGGATGTACCCGGCGGGATGTTCCAGACCGTCCAGTGGTCCCAGACCTTTCCAGCGGGTTCGACCGCGTCGGGGTCATCCATCAGGAGGACAAGAGTCTCCGCCTCCGGGGGGACACCACCAAATTTCAGCGGAGGATTGACGTTTTGCCGCGTGTAACCATATTTTTCCGGGATCTCGCCGCCGTCCTCGAAGACTGGACTGGAGAGCCACATAGTGCGTAATAGGAGTTCATGGAACTTTAGTTTTATCCCCGCTACAGGTCATCCTTCCGGGTGTTTCTCCACGAACTTTTCGGCGTCCTCCTCAGCGAACTCTTTCCGAGCGTAGCCGTATCTAGGCAGATCAAGCTCTTCACGGGAGAAATCGTCTGTCTTTATGGTCCAGAAGCCGGTATCCAGCTGTTCCAGTTCCAGCTCCGCCCCGGTCTTCGAGTGTTCCCAGTGGTCGTCTTCCCGAACCCATTTCCCGGTCTTTCTCAGGTCACGGCAGTAAGAAGCGTAGCGGCGGTTGCCCTTCCTGGATACCAGTACCGAGCCATCTTCGGCCTGGTATATCTCGTATTCACCGCCGTTCGGACCTTCCACCACGACCCGGTCATCCTCTACCTTCTCGACTGTTAACGGGACGGAGCGGTCGTTGAACAGTACACGGTCTCCCTCCTCTAGTTCTCCGATTTCAACGCCCATACCTCTTTTTTGCCGCAGGAACGTTTTTATACAGTCACCGGTCCATCTCCCACCGGTCTCCGGCCTCATGCAGTGGTCAGGCATCTACCCCTCCTAGACCATATTTTTATCTCTGAGACACGGTTAGTTTGACATGGTAAGGAAAAGAGCTGAAATCGATAAGCAGTACAGATGGGACCTGGAAAAGATGTTCTCCTCCCGAGAAGACTGGGAGCAGGAGTTCCAGGCCGTACAGGACGAACTGGAGAACTTTGACGGTTACCGGGGAAAAGTGACTGAAAACCCTGAAACGCTGAGGGAAGTGCTTGAACTCCGGGAGGATGTCTCGCGGAGGACTGCGAACGTGGCGGCCTATGCACGGATGAAAAGAGACCAGGATACCCGTGACCAGGATAACCAGGCGATCGCTTCGCGGGCCCAGAGCCTGAGAAGCCAGGTATCGGCCGAGACCAGTTTCATAGAGTCGGAGATACAGCACGAGGACTCTGAACGTCTGGAAGAACTCATCGAGGCGGAAGAACTCCAGGGTTTCAGGCACGAACTGGAGGACCTCCTGCGGATGAAGCCGTACGCCCTCTCGGAGGAACTGGAGAACGTTATCGCGGACCTGGGAGACGTTTTTTCCGGACCCTCAGAGGTCTACAGCATGTTTACCGATGCGGATCTGACTTTCCCAGGCGTGAACAGGGACGGAGAAGAAATCGAGATAACGCAGAACAACTTCACCACGCTGCTGAAGGACTCTGACCGTGAATTCCGGCGAGAGGTCTACGAAAAGTTTTACGACCGTTTCTCCGATTTCAGGAACACGGTTGCAACGACAATGCAGAAGAAAGTGAAGACAGACACGAAACTGGCCAGGATCCGGGGATATGATTCCTCGCTGGAGGCCGCACTGACGCCGTCTAACATCCCTGTGGAGCTCTACGACAACCTTATCGCGGCGGTGAACGACGGTATCCCCACGCTGAAACGTCACGCCGAGCTGAAGGAAACGACTCTGGGCGTCGACCAGTTGAAGATGTGGGATGTCTACATGCCCGCCACTCGAGAAGAACAGCCCGGGATAGAGTACGACGAGGCGAAGAACACTGTACTTGAAGCGCTCGCACCTCTGGGAGAGGATTACGTTTCCAGAGCGAGGGAGGGCCTGGACTCGCGCTGGGTCGACGTCTACGAGAACCGGGGTAAACGTTCCGGGGCCTACTCGGGAGGCAGCTACGATTCGCCGCCCTACATCCTGATGAACTACCAGGACGATGTCAACTCGATGTACACCCTGGCGCACGAGCTCGGCCACTCCATGCATTCCTTCTACACCACGGAGAACCAGCCGTACAGGTACAGTGACTACGATATCTTTATAGCGGAGATTGCCTCGACCGTGAACGAACAGCTGCTGACCCAGCACCTGCTTGAAAACGGGGACGAAAAGCTGAAGGCGTTCGCTCTCGACCACCAGCTGGAGAACTTCAGGAGCACCCTGTTCAGGCAGACCATGTTCGCCGAGTTCGAGAGGACAGTGCACGCAAAAGTCGAGGACGGTCAGCCGCTGACACCGGACTTACTTGACAGCGAGTACCGCGAGTTAAAACAGAAGTACTACGGCGCGGACATGATGGACGACCGCATCGCCCGGGAGTGGATGCGGATCCCCCACTTCTACTACAACTTCTACGTGTTCCAGTACGCCACGGGCATCTCGGCCGCCTCCCGGATAAAAGAGTTGATACTGGACGGTAAAAGCGAGGAGTACCTGGAGTTCCTGAAGAAGGGTGGAAGCGACTACCCGCTTGAACTGCTGGAGACGCTGGGAATCGACATGGTCTCTGGCGAACCGGTGAGAACCGCCATCAACGGGTACGATAAGTACCTGGAAAGGGCCGAGTCTATAGAGTGATATCCGGGGCGTCCCTGTACAGCGATCTCAGGTCGGTGGAAGGTTCCGCGTTTTCAAGCCGGAACTTTCTTCTCGCCCGTCCTTTATCGTTCTCTATCTTGTGGTACTTGTAGAACTCACAGAGACAGTTCTGGATGTCAGCCAGGCTCAGAGTCTTTCTCAGGCCGTCCCCATCCTTCACGTAGTCGAACTCGATCCCGTGGGTGTCGAACTGGCACTGCTGGTTCCTGGTCAGCCACCGCATGATCTCAAGTCTCTCCTTTTTCCCCGGGTTGTCGGCCAGCAGCTCCAGACCTTTCTTCGCGCCTGGCCCGGCTTTCGCCCAGTCGTTCTGGTTAAAAGGCAGTATGGAGCCGTCGCCGTTCTCGTATAGAAGATCGACCGTGACCTGGTACGACAGGAAGTTCCCGAAGCCTGGCAGCTCACGTATTATCTCGTAGACATCTTTCAGTCGGCCGGCGTTCTCGATCCGCTCCCAGGTCCGGTCGAAACTCTCAGCGACCTCCTCGAAGATCTTCGATACGTTCTCCACCTTGTCCGAGGATTCGTACCCACTGTATCCTGACACGAGGTACGCGCCGGTAAACACCGGTCCCTCCTCACGCCTTTCCTTCAGAGCGGACTCGAATGCGCTGCGGTCGAACCTTCCAGGCCTCAGGAAACCCAGGTCCTCGTGTGTCTCGGATCGGCCTATAAGCCTGTAAACCATGACGTTGAACGCCCGATCTCTTGCGGGTTCGTCGCGCGCCATTATCTCCTGTATCGCGTACTGTGTGCCCGGGTCAAGTTCTCTGTAAACGTTGGTGAACCGGTAGTTCTGCAGTATCTCGTTGTCTGTCCATGGCGGTTCCTCGCCCTCGATCCGTCTCTTCCACACCCTCTGCCTTTCAGCCACAAAGTTCCAGAACTCGGGTAGCCTCTGAAGCTCCATAAAAATCGATTTGCAGACCTTAATGACATATATCTTTCCACAGTGACGACAGAAACTTTAAATTTCAGAGATTTAAATACTCATTTTCGAGTTTAGAGACCTGGAAAAAGATTTTAACAAGATAAAATATTTAAAAAGCAGTTTTAACAATTTCTACAGGGTGATAACGCTCTTAAATGACAGATAAATGGTTTAAATTGGAGGATAAAGGCGAAAAAGTTCACGAAATGTGGGAAAACCAGGAGACAGGGGAACGACTGGCCGTGGAAGAGTTCGAGGACGGTACATGGGACATCTTTCACAGAGACCTTGTTGAGAACTTCGATACCCCGCAGGAGGCCGTTGAAAGGGCGAAAGAGGTCATGGATAAACGGCCCTGACCTCCTTATTTCTATCTCAGAACAGGTCCATGCCAGGTACGTGTCCCAGACTGTCTTTCGCTTCCTCGCTCATCATATCAGGGCTCCAGCGCGGCTCAAACGTAAGTTCGACCTCGATGTCCTCCTCCTCGACACCTTCAAGCTTTCCCACTTCCTCCCTGACCAGTTCATCGAACACGCCGTGAAGCGGACAACCAGGAGTGGTGAGAGTCATCTCTATGTAGATCTCTTCGCCAGCCTCTATCTCGTAGACCAGCCCAAGATCGACTATATTTACATCCAGCTCGGGATCCGTCACTTCCTTCAGCTGTTCCCTGACCTCTTCCTCGGAAGGCATATCTCTGGTTTGAACCTCAAACTATTTCATGGTATGGCCTATATCAGGTTGTCAGCTGTTGCGGCACCTATCACCGCAAATATCGACGTGAATGCAACCACCTTTGCCGCCACCACGCTCCCTGCGTTGAATGTTTCCAGGGGCGATGTAAGCAGGAGCAGCACCAGGATAGAAGCGAACGACACGCCCATCAGCGAGAGATAGCGCCATGTCACCCCGGCCAGCTTCCTCTCCTCCCTCCAGTCCCTCCCGGATTCTGCCACATAGAGGATACTGTAACCTAGAAGGAAGGAGACCGCGACCGAGGCCAGTGACTGTATATTCGAGGTATTTGCGGCCATGTTCCAGACCTCTTCCGTGAAAAGGAACGGGGCGGAGAGAAGCGACCCTCCCAGTACCTGCTGGAAGAAGTCGTCTTTGCCAAACGGGTATCCCGGGGAGAGCTTTTTCATGGCGGCCTTCAGCATCTAGAACACCATGATTATCAGGGCGGCGTAGAGAAGGATAAGTGTTATGGGTGCCAGCCGTATCAGGATGTTTATACTGAAGATGAGGCTGAGGTAGTCCTCCTGCAGGAGTTTGACGGTTTCAGAGCGGCGAGATACCATTCCGATCCGGGCAGGAGACAGTTCCTCGACGGCATCGAGCACGACCTCCCGGACATCCTCTTTCCCGGGAGCGGTTTCCCTGGCGAGCTGGTGCACGCTGGCATGTGTATCCGTACTGAAGAACAGTACCTCGTCGAACTCCTCCGATAGTTCCTCCTCCAGCTCCATGAGCTCGCGTGTGACCCCGTTACCTTCCACACCGAATATCATGGTTGACTGACTGCCCACCTCCTCGTTCAGGGCGAAGACAGGGTGTCCGTCCAGACCTGTGGCCGTGCCCGCGGAATACTCCTCCAGTGGTTGTTCCTCCAGGTGTTCCAGGAAGTCCTGGTAGAAGGAACGGAGTTCCTCTGCCCTCTCCGTGTTGTAGTTGAGCGTCTCCCTGCGGCCTTCATCCAGGTGGTTGTGGAGGTCGGCCAGTATCACGTCCTCGTGGTCGACGACCTCCCGGAAGATGGGCATCTCGTAGTCGTCGTGGTATGTCAGGTTCTCCATGAACACCATCTTTTTGCCGTCGAACCTCCGGCCGTAGAAGTTGACATCTTCGTACTCCTTCTTGACGAGTTTCGACGCCCGGGAAGACTTCTCGGGTTCTCCCAGCGCGTCTATTATCCGGTCCACGTCGTCCGGATCAGCCAGGTCGGACATGTGGGAGGAGGGGACATGGAAGAAGAACCCCTCCCCAGAGGAGTTGAGATGCTCTATTATCCTGCTTGTGACCTTGCCTCCGCCGAACCCCTCCAGGGGTCCTGGATGGATCCAGGGGACCGCGACAACGGTTTCTCCTGCCTGGTTCTCGATGGCCAGTGTCTGTACCTCGGGCCGGGCGCTGTAGCCAAGTTCAAGCGCCTCCTGGCTCTTCTGGAGTATCCCCGAGGTCAGCTGGAAACCGGATACGTTCTCCAGGTTGCTGCCTATCAGGTAGTCGAGCAACTTCAGGGTGGTGTAGAGGACTGCCGCCGCCACGACCATTATCGCGAAGCTTTCCAGGTATGCGAAAAGTGGGATGGTGAGGACCTCACGCGTCAGGTAGTTCACGCCGGCAAGCACCATCAGCGGGTGTACAAGGCTTCCCGCCAGTATCTTTTTGAGGTGGCCCTTCCCGAGAGATGAGAGCAGCACCAGCACGCTTGTCAGGTAGACCGTTATGAGGCCGAGCCAGAGGAGATGCCATGCGTTCACAAGGTTGTCGGCCCCTGTAAGGATGGCCAGGTAGGCGAACAGGAAGAGCTCGTTCACGAGCCCCAGGAAGTACCCCCATCGCCGGGGATAATCGGGCAGAATCCAGTGAAAGATCTCCGAGGACACCATCACTGGCGCGATAAAAAGTAGCAGTGCGAACACGGGCACCAGTCCTGGATCGAGAGGGAAGGATGTGAAATTCGAGAGGAAGAAGTAGAAAAGACCCGCGTACAGACCTCCCGAGATAAGGATGAGGGCGATTACCTTCTCCAGGGAGGGGATGCTGAAGACGATCTTCTTGAACACGTCCACGTTGTCGGTCGGCATCGCTACCCCTGTATTTGCAGGTAAAGCTCTTCAAGCTGTTCTACCGTTTTTTTAAGCGAGTACCTCTCCACCGCTTCACGCGTCGAAAAGTCATTCTCGAGGCATTCTTCAACCTTTTTCCTCATCTCCTCCGGTTCTCCAGGGGTGAAACGCAGCCCGTTCTCTCTTTTGATGGTCTGGTCGAAGGGATGCGTGTCTGCAGCCACAACAGGGGTGCCACATGCATTGGCCTCCAGGGTTGAGAGCCCGAGAGTATCCCCCGTGGACGCCGTAACGAAAACATCGAGACCGGAGTAAAAACCGGGCAGGTCCTCGCGGGGCAGGAAATCCATGAAAACAACGTTTTCCGGAGCCATGGACTCCAGCTCCTCCTTTTTGGGGCCCTCTCCCACGATTATGACGGTGCCCTCTACCTCCCGGGCCATCTCCAGTACCTGGTCCACGTTTTTCTCTATGCTCAGACGGCCGCTGTACCCTACCAGAGGCCGTTCAAGGCCCAGACCGTCCAGGAAGGACTCCGTCGGGGAAAAGAATTCCGTGTCGACGCCCACCGGCAGTTTCACGGGTTCCACTTCCCGGTCGATGGACTCCGTGGAGGCCGTAACCCTGTCAAAACCCCTCAGAAAGCGGTTCTCCAGCGGCAGGTAGCTGCGGGCTATAATGTCGGCCATTATCTTGCTGTGGGTGTTCTGCTCCAGGTAGTCCTCTACCGGGGTGTGGTGCGTGTAGACCGCTGGTATACCGTGCCGATCGGCGTAGAGCTTTCCCGCGCGTCCTATCCCGAACGGGGAGTGACAGTGGACAACGTCAAGTTCTGGGAAACGGTCGAACCCCATAGGCGGCGATACGTTGTAACCGTTATAGAACGGGTTCGGGACGGCCGGTACCGGTATCTCTCTTTCCCCGGGTTCATGCCTGGAGGACTCCGGATAAACTATATAGACCTCATGACCGCGGTCCTCAAGCCGCTCCTTCCAGGACTCGAGCGTGTACGTCACCCCGTCTATCTCGGGGAAGTAGCTGTCCGTGAAGAAACCTATTTTCATACCGGCTCACTCTACCCGGAGAGTTCCTCGTAGACCTTTACCAGCTTTTCTCCCACGCTGTCAAGCCGGAAATCCTTGCTTTTCTCGTACGCGTTCGAGCCTATCTCATCCCGGATCTCGGGATCCTTCAGTTTTTCCAGCTGCGGCACAAAGTCCTCCTCCGCCTTCAGACAGTTCTCGCCGTCCTCCATCCATCTGAAGGTCGATATATCTCTTACAACGGGAGGTTTTCCAGCCCCCATCGACTCGAGGAGTGCGATGCCCTCGTTTTCGTTGCGCGTGGGGAAGAAGAATATATCGCCCGCGGCGTACGCCCCTCTTATATCCTCGATATAGCCGGTGAACTGGCAGTTGTCCGGCGAGTTCTTCACCATCTTCACGGTCTCGCGGTCCTGGAGTATCGAGCTGACTCCCTCTCCGACCGGGTTGAGGTAGCCGAACCAGACGAAGTCGAGCTCCGGCATCCTTCTAGCGGTCTCTATGAACGTTTCCAGACCCTTCCGTTTTATGACGTGGCCCACCGAGTAGACCACAGGCGGCTCCAGATCGTATTTTTCAAGGTACTCATCGCGTAGCTCTTCGTGACCCTCGATCTTCTCCGGATCGAAGCCGTTGCTGATAACAGTTTTCTCAACGTCCGTGTAACCCTCCAGAACCTCTTTATTGTGCTCTGAAGGGCATATCAGGCGGTCTGCCAGAGAGTATGCATATTTCAGGTAAGGTTTCAGCGGGTAAGCGAGGATGTTTGTGAATGCAAAGCTGTTGCGCAGGTCTTCCGCGGTCTGGTGTGCGTGTATCACCACCGGGACGCCCCTTTTTCTGGCCTTTCTCGCGTAGTAAACCGATCGGGGCCCCATGTTGTTGAGGTGGAGTACATCTGCCTCAAGGTCGGGCTCCGTGGTGTACTCTATACCGTGCCGGTCCATTATCTTCCGCTGGTTCTTGACGGACTGTGTATGGCCGCCGGTTATTATGTCCTCCATCTCGAAGTAGTGGCTTACCCGGGGAGTCATCGCTTAAGCTAAAAACTATTGCCTATTCTTTTGAAGTTATGCCGGAGGATATCGCCAAGGAACGTATCGAAAGGCTGTTCGAACTCGCGGAGAGACGCATGTCTTCCGGACACGAAGACCTGGCGGACAGATATGTCGAGATCGCCCGCCGGATAGGGATGCGGGAACAGGTTTCTATCCCGTCAGAACGCCAGAAACAGTTCTGCTCCCGGTGTAAGGCCTTCCTGATGCCGGGGAAGAACTGCCGGGTACGGATCGATTCAAAAAAGAGCACAGTAAACTATGAGTGTGAGAACTGTGGAAACATTGACCGATATGGATTCAAGGATTAAGAACCTGCTCTGGTTCGGTGTGTCCACCGCCATCATCGCGGGACTGGTATACTTCTCGGATATAGGCCAGTTCGTGAACGCGCTGAAGACCGCCAACCCTGTCCCCATGATCCCATCCTTCGTATTCGGCCTGTCGGTCTTCCTGGTCTGGACCTATACATGGTTCCACTTCCTCAGGAAGATAGGTATCGGGATAAACTACCGTAAGACGCTGAAACTGTTCATGTCCGGCCACTTCTTCAACTCAATAACACCGATGGGACAGTTCGGCGGAGAACCTGTTATGGCGCTTATACTGTCCCGGAACACCGAGGCAGACTACGAGAGCTCGCTCTCTGCCGTGCTTTCCTCCGACATAATGAACGCCATACCCACATTCACCTTTGTGATAGGTGGAAGCATATTCCTGCTCCTTTTCGGTTCCGTGAACGATATAATAATGCAGACCCTCTACGTCGCACTGGTTGTAATGGCCCTGGGAGCCGTCTTCGTCTACACCCTCTGGTTCAAGGCCGGCCGGATCGAGAGAATGATACTGAAAATACTGAAATCTGTTTCAAATCTCCTGAACCGCGGCGAATCCATAGTTGAGTCCGCAGATAAGAGCCTTGACCGCCTCCAGGAAGCATTTGCCGCCATAGGCGAGAACCCGAGAGAACTGTTAAAGGCGGGCGCCATAGCCCATGCAGGTTTCTTCTCACAGCTTTTGTCGCTCTATTTCGTCATGATGGCTCTGGGACACCCCACGGATTTCACGCCCCTGTACTTCGTTCTGAGTATCTCGATGGTAAGCTCGTTTGCACCCACACCGGGAGGCCAGGGCTTCTTCGAGGCAACGATGGCAGCTATGCTGACCCTGCTCGTCGGAGTGAGCTTTGCGACCGCTATGGCGGCAGCCATACTGTTCCAGATGACCACCTACTGGCCAGGCATCCTGCTGGGATATATCGCAGTTAACAGGCTGGAGACAGGAATATGAGCTATTTATACCGGCTTGCCGGCGACGACATGGAACTCGCAGAGGCAGACCTCAACGGCTTCCTGGAGTCACAGGGACTGGAAGAAGCAGAGCGCCACGGCAGGATAGCTCTAACGGATTCAGAGCCGGAACAGCTCCGGAGACTTGCACTCACGCACGAGGTCTCCAGACTGGAATGGCAGGGAGATATAGACGATTTCAGGACAGATTACCGCCCGGAGGGTAGTTTTGCGGTAAGGGTGCACGGCGCCGGGAACTCCAGGGAACTCCAGGAGAGGATAGGCCGGGTCCTGGAAACAGAGGAAAACAGCGTGGACCTTGAGAACCCCGAGAACGTCTTAAACCTCTACATAACGGAAGAAAAGGCCTTTCTTGGCGAACAGGTCGATGATCTACCGCGGGGAAAGTTCGAGGAGCGTAAGAACCATGAAAGACCTTTTTCCTCCCCTGTATCGCTGGATCCATCGCTTGCCCGGCTCCTGGTAAACCTCTCGGCTGTCCCAGCGGGCGGCCATGTCCTAGATCCTTTCTGCGGGACCGGAGGGATACTGATCGAGGCCGGGCTCTGCGGTATCGGAGTGCACGGACTGGACATACAGGAGGATATGGTCTCCGGCACCGAGAAAAACCTGGAGGAGTACGGCATAATAGCCCATGAAATCCGGGAGGGCGAGGTCTCGCAGGCAAGAGAGATATTTGACCAGGAATTCGACGCCGTTATAACAGATCTGCCCTACGGCAAGGCCTCCAGGAAGGAACAGGAACCGGTAAAAGAGTTCCTGGAGGTCGCACCCGATCTAACCGATGGAAAGATCGTTTTTATGTCGGACCAGAGCCAGGTTGGTGAGCACGAACCGGAGTACGAGGTATACGTACATAGAAATCTCACCCGCTACATCTACGTGGTCTAGAGAGAGTACTCCTCGCGGTATTCTTCCAGGGTTGACTGGCGGCCGCTGTAAGAAGGGGCCGCGCCCGACTGTGCTGCCTGGAACAGTATCACTTCGTCCATCTCGGATACCGCTCCACGTTCCATAATGGAATCGATCTCCACCCAGCCCTTGCTGGGGGAAGCCCTCTCATCTACCATTGTTACCGAAAAGTGGTAATCAGATTTATATGTGTTTCGGGGGTGTCAGAGGTTAAAAACTTCCAAGGAAACAGATAACTATGGACGTCTGGACTATCGGCACCTCGAGCGCAGTACCCACAAGAGACAGAGGTCTCGCGGCCAACATGATAAATTTCGAGGGCGAGCGCATACTCTTCGACTGCGGAGAGGGCACCCAGAGAAGGCTGATGCAGGACAAGATGGGGCTGATGAAGGTCTCAAAGGTTTTCATAAGCCACTGGCACGCCGACCATTTCTCAGGGCTCCTCGGGCTCATCCAGACGCTTGAGATGGAGGGGCGAGAAGAACCGCTCTACATCTACGGCCCGCCCCGCACCGAGGAGTTCACGGAAAGGATACTGGACACCGGATACTTCAACAGGAACTACGACATATTCGTGGAGGATATAGTCGAGGGAGACGCGATAGTAGGTGAAGGCTACGAGGTCAGACCTTTCGAGGTCGAGCACGGTATAAACGCCTTCGGCTACGTGTTCGAGGAGGAAGACCGGAAAAAGGCCAACAAGCAGAAGATGCAGGAACTCGGACTTGAAAGCTCCCCGAAGATAGGAGAACTGAAATCCGGTGAAACAATCGAATGGGAAGGCGACACCGTGAGACCTGAAGACGTTATAGAGGAGGTGCCCGGCAGAAAAGTGGTCTACTCGGGAGACACCGAGAAATGCCAGAACACCATAGAAAACGCGGAAAACGCCGACTTGCTCATTCACGAGGCGACCGTGAAACACGAAAAGATCGGGGATAGACACGGACACACCTCCGCAAGAGAGGCCGCCGAGATAGCCCGCGAAGCCGGTGTCGAGAAACTCGTACTGACCCATATATCAAGGCGTTACAGGAACAACGCCACAGAGTTGCTGGAAGAGGCGAAAGAGGTATTCGACAACACCGTTCTGGGAGAGGACGGCCTGAAATTCGAGATATCGCCTCACAGGCCAGAATAGGCTCTGCCCGAACCATGCCGTATCCGGGCGAGTCCCTACACTGCTGCACCCCCCGACATCTACACATGAGGTCCCGCAGACCCTCGTTTTATGTGGTACAGCTGTTCGAGCACCCTCCCACTGTCGCGGGATCACTGCCGATGAACTTGGCGCCGTCATCCATGCAGAGAACACTTTTTACCGTAAGGCGACACATCCTCTTTACTTCTTTTTCCTCGTCAGCTTCCGATCCTCGCTCGGCTCGACCTCGATCTGCGCATCCTCGAAGCCCTCCTTTATACCGGTGAAACGGTCGAGTAGGACCGCGAGAGCCGCGATCTCTGAATGCGGCTGGTTGCCCACGGAGATGTTGTGGTCCGAGAGTTCATAGACCTCGCGCGGGACCTTCTCGGCCCCGACAACCACGAGAACATCTTCATCGAAACCGTCCTCCAGCTCTTTCTCCTTCTCCCCTATCCGTTCGCCGTACATCGTGAGGTGCACAACAACGCCCTTGAACTCCTCTATCCGGGAGCGCCAGGATTCGTCGTACTCCACCCGGAAGTCGCCTCCCCATCGATCCACGATGTCTTCCAGGCTCTCCATCATGTTATCGTCTCTTTCACCGCTGTATATTATACCGGAGGCACCCCACTGCCTCGCCGTTAAACCGACGTGCGTGGAGATACGGTCATCTCTACCTCTGCGGTGGCCGAGCCTGAGAACCTCTATCATAACCAGGAAATAGGTTCAAAGAGTTAAATATACTGGAGGATCGGTCATAAAAAGAAAGCGAGCACATTACAGAGTGATGGAACTCATAGACGACTGGATAGACAGTGCCAGATCTGTACTGATAGAGCCGGCCGAGCATTTCCGTTCAGAGGAACGGAGAGACGGGTTCGGTACCCGCTCAAGTTCGCGGCTGCAGCCCTCCTGGCAGGAGGAATCTTAAACGCATTCCGGGCAGGTTTCCTCGGTGTCACTTACTTTAGCAAGGTGCTGCCTCTCGGATCCGCCGGTCTCCTGGCGCTTGCAGTGCTGGTGCTGTCGCCGATAGTTTCACTTATCGGACTGTTTATATGGTCGGCAGTGGTGAATGTGTTCGTCTCCCTGCTTGGAGGGGAAGGCGGATACCGGGAAACCCTGTCCGTGTTCGAGTACTCGACAGCGGTTTCACCACTGACAGCCCTGGCCGCACTGATACCTCTCGTAGGAGGTATTGCAGGGCTTCTGCTGGCAGTTTACCAGATCTATATACAGATAGCAGGACTGATGGAGTACCATGACATGTCGGAATGGAGAGCAGCAGGAGCAATCATCCTGCCAGGTATTTTGCTGGTCGGTATCTTCGTATTGCTGACAGCTCTATTCATCGGTGCGATGTGGTGAGTCCGAAGAGAGGTCACGTCCACAGCCCGCCATACACATTTACTCCTTCATTTTTTCTGGACCGACGGACGAATTTTTAAACCTTCCATAGAATTACTCAACAGAGCTACAATGAAGGGTGGACGTTTTACACTCCGGACCGCATTTCTCCAACCACAGCGATAGCTGTCGACAAAACCAATTAAACAGTTTTTCTCGAAGTGGTTCTCCATGAGTATCCAGGTAGAACTTCCTGACGGGTCGAAACTAGAGGTAGATGAAAACTCGACGGTGGAAGACGTGGCCTACGAGATAGGGACGGGCCTTGGAGATGACACCGTCGCGGGAAAGATAAACGGAGAACTCGTCGCGAAAGAAGCAGAGGTGGAAGATGGCGACACCGTCGAGATAGTGACAGAACAGAGCGAGGAATACCTCGATGTTCTGAGACACAGCGCGGCACACGTGTTCGCCCAGGCCCTGCAGCGGCTGTACCCGGACGCAAAACTGACCATCGGGCCTTACACGGATGAGGGCTTCTACTACGATATAGCGGACATCGAGCTCGAGGAGGAAGACCTTGAACGCATCGAGGAGGAGGCCAAAAGCATCATAGAGGAAGACCTCGACATCGAGCGCAGAACAGTTCCAAGAGAAGACGCGGAGGAGTTCTACAGCGACAACCGGTTCAAGCAGGAAGTCCTGGAAGAAGAAGCCGGCGGAGAGGAGGTCACTTTCTACCGCCAGGGAGACTGGAAGGACCTCTGCCAGGGCCCTCATGTGGAATCCACCGGCGAAATCGGCGGATTCAAGCTGCTGGAGATAGCGGGGGCCTACTGGCGCGGAGACGAGGACAACGAGATGCTGACCCGCGTGTATGGAACCGCGTTCCCCACAGAGGAGGAACTTGAGGAGTTTTTAGAAAAGCGGGAAGAGGCGAAAAAACGTGACCACCGGAAGATAGGGAGGGAGATGGACCTGTTCTCGATTTCTTCCACTACAGGGCCAGGCCTGCCTCTCTACCACCCAAACGGGAAGACGGTCCTCAACGAGCTCCAGGGATTCGTCGATCAGCTTAACCGGGAAAAGGGCTACGATTTCGTGGAGACACCACACCTCTTCAGAACCGAGCTATGGAAGAAGAGCGGGCACTACGACAACTACCAGGATGACATGTTCCTGTTCGAGCTTGGTGACGAGGAATACGGCCTGAAGCCGATGAACTGCCCCGGACACGCAACGATATTCGACACAGGGACCTGGAGCTACCGTGAACTCCCGCAGCGGTACGCGGAAAACGGCAAGGTCTACCGGAAGGAGCAGCGGGGCGAACTCTCCGGGCTCTCCCGGGTCTGGGCTTTCACCATCGACGACGGCCACCTTTTCGTCAGGCCGGACCAGATAGACCAGGAAGTCGAGAAGATCATGGACATGATACTCGAGGTACTCGACACCTTCGGCCTGGACTACAAGGTTTTCCTGGCAACCCGGCCCGAGAAATCGGTGGGTTCCGATGAGATATGGGAGCGCGCCGAGAAACAGCTGAAACAGGTGCTGGAAGGACGAGACATCGACTACGGCCTTGAAGAAGGCGACGGAGCGTTCTACGGCCCGAAGATAGACTTCGCGTTTGAAGACGCTCTCGGCCGGGAATGGGACGGGCCCACAGTGCAGCTTGACTTCAACATGCCTGAACGGTTCGACCTGACCTACAAAGGTGAGGACAACGAAGAGCACCAGCCAGTGATGATACATAGAGCGCTCTACGGGAGTTACGAACGGTTCTTCATGGTGCTCATCGAACACTTCGAGGGGGATTTCCCGACATGGCTTGCTCCCGAACAAGTCCGCATCCTGCCGGTCAGCGACGACAACCTGGACTACGCTCGAGAGGTGAAAGAGGACCTCGAGGATTTCCGGGTGGAGATCGAGGACCGTTCCTGGACCGTCGGGAAGAAGATCCAGGCCGCCCACGACGACCGTGTCCCCTATATGCTGATACTCGGGGACGACGAAGAATCGGAAGGCACGATATCTGTGAGGGACAGGTTCGAGAACGAGGACCGCGGCTTCACTGTGGAAGAGTTCCGCTCGCACCTGGAGAAAGAGGTGGAGGAGAAACGGCTTGAACCGGACTTCCTCTGACCTCTTCCCCTCCATTCTTCAGATTTAAATCGGTTCAGCACCAGAACAGTAACATGACAGACCAGCGCATAGAGGAGTTCGCAGAAGTGCTTGTTGACAGGGCGGCAAAAGTAGAGAAGGGAGACAACGTCTACCTCTCGGCGTATTCCACGGAGGTACTACCGCTTTTCGACGAGGTAAGGAGACAGGTGATAGAGAAAGGTGCGTTCCCTCACGAACACCTGATATACGATTCACAGCTGGGAAGAGCAGGGCTGGACTACGACTGGCTGAAGTACGGCTCAGAGGAACAGCTGAAAACCGTTTCCGAGGCGAAGAAGAAAGAACTCGAGGAGATGGACGTCTACATCTCTATAGGTGGAAGGGACAACGAAAGAGAACTCAACGGTGTGGAACCTGAAAAGATATCTCTCAGGAAAAGGGAGACAAAGATACTTTCAGAGATGAGAAGCAAGCTGCGCTGGGTGCTCACCCGTTACCCGACCGACTCGCTGGCCCAGAACGCCGGCATGCCCACCCCGGAATTCGAGGATTTCGTGTTCAGCTCGGTCGTGGACGTGGACTGGGACGAACTCGAGGAGAGGAATCAGGAGATCAAGCAGGTGTTCGACGAGGCCGACGAGGTAAGGATAGTCTCCGAGGGAACCGACCTCACCATGAGCCTCGAAAATCGGGACGGCATCGCGGCAAACGGCAACCACAACATCCCTGACGGAGAGGTCTTCTACGCTCCCCGCCGCGAGTCTCTGGAGGGTCACATCGAGTTCACATACCCCGGAGTGAAGCAGGGCAACGAGGTCCGCGGCGTAAGACTGGAGTTCGAAGACGGGAAAGTGGTCGACTACAGCGCGGAGACCAACGAGGACTACCTCCGCGAGCAGTTAGAGACCGATGAAGGCTCAAAATACATAGGCGAACTCGGGATAGGAACCAACAGACAGATAGACCGGTTCGTCAACGAGATAGGCTTCGACGAGAAGATAGGAGGGACCATACACCTGGCGCTCGGGAAGGCGTTCGACGAATGCGTCGGCGAAGACGAGGAGAAGAACGACTCGGCCATCCACTGGGACATCGTGAAAGACCTCAGAAAACCGGAGGGAGACGGCGGCAAGATAATCGTGGACGGCGAAGTAGTCCAGAAAGACGGCGAATGGGTTTTCTGACAGGGCACCAGGCGTTGCTCTTCGCAGAGACCTCTGCACGGTAGGGTTGATTTAAAAGTTTTTGAGTATCGAGTAAATGTATGACTACAGTATACGATGTAAAAGCAGAGCCTCTGATTCAGGAAATCGCTGAAGAACTTGAAGACGAATTCGAGGCCCCTGAATGGACCCGTTACGCCAAGACCGGGGTCCACAAGGAGAGACCTCCCCAGCAGGACAACTGGTTTTACATCCGGACAGCCGCCATCCTCAGACAGATATATCTTAACGGACCTCTCGGGGTCTCCCGACTGAGGACGCGCTACGGAGGCAACAGCAACAACGGTCACGCCCCCGAACACCATGGAAAGGCCTCCGGGAAGGTGATCCGGACCGCGCTCCAGGAGCTTGAGGACGCGGGTTACGTCGAGGAAGAAGAAGGCGAAGGCCGGAAAGTCACAGAGAAGGGTAAAAGCTTCCTGGACCAGAAAGCCGAGACAGTACTTGCTTGAGACAATGGACGACGAAGAACTGGAAAAACTCCGGGAAGAGAAACTGGAGGAGATGCAGGAAGGGGAAGAAGAGCGAGAAGACCGCCAGGAACAGGTAAAACAGATGGCGGCTCAGTACCTGACGAAGAAGGCCCGGGAAAGGCTCGGGAACATCAGGGCCGCGGACCCGCAGAAGGCCCAGGCACTTGAAACACAGATCGCCAGGCTTGGAAGAGCGGGCCAGGTCGACAAGGTGACCGACGAACAGCTCAAGGAGATACTTCGGTCGCTCGGGGGAGACAAGGAATCAAATATAAGTTTCAGAAGGTGAAAGACATACTATGAACGAAATCAAAGATTTAGAGACTCCGTTTACAGGAGACCACGAGGTGAGTATCCAGTGAGTTCCAACAAGTCAAAGGGAAAGAAGAAAAGACTGGCAAAGGCCAACAAGACCGCCAAATCCGCCCCGCGCTGGGCTTCTCTCAAGGTCTACGGGATGGACAGGGCAAGGAAGAAATCCCTGAAGCCACGCAAGGACCGGAACTGGCGTAGAAACGATCTGGACGAATAATGACACTTTACACGATCAACCTTTCAAGGGCCCGCATGGCCGGAAGAAACAAGAGAGCCAAGAAAGCCATGAGCATCCTCCAGGAGGAGCTAGAGGACCGTGAAGGCGACGTATCGATCTCCGGAGAGGTAAACCAGGAGATATGGAAACAGGGTGCAAGCAAGCCGCCCGCCAAGATACAGGTAGAGGTGGTCGATACCTCCACAGGTAAAAGAGCTGTCCTGCCCGGCGAGGAATACGAGGAAGAACCGGAACCCGAGCCGGAGCCAGAACCTGAACCAGAAGAAGAGGAAGTCAAGGAAGAAGATACAGAAGAGGCTGAAGAGCCGGAAGCAGACTACGAGGAGATAGTCTCCGGAACTGTACAGGAGGCCAAGGACGCTTTGAAGGAGATGGAAGACCCGGACTACGAGGCCGCGCTCAAGGCAGAGAAAGAAGGGAAGGACAGGAAGACCCTGAAAGAGTACCTTGAAGGGAAGCAGTAACGAGGTCCTCGAGATGGAGATCAAAAGGTACAACTACCTGGGAAACACGAATATCGGTTTCTACGCCGCTGTAGCAGGTTCACAGGCTATTTTTCCACCAGAGTTCAAGGAGAAAGAGGGTTTCGAGGCAAGATCTGCAGAGACCTACCTGGCGAAGACCCGTCTGGTAGGTCTTTTCGCGGCAGGGAACTCCAACTGCGTTCTTGTACCAGACATAGTAACTGAAAGAGAGAGGGAAAAACTTGAGGACTCCGGCATAGACCACCATGTAATAGATTCCAGAGACACCGCGCTCGGCAACCTGGTTCTTGCAAACGATTCCGGGGCGATAATCAGCGAGAGGCTGGAAGACCACAGGGAAGATATCGAGGACGCCCTGGAGGTACCTGTGACCGTGGGCTCGATAGCCGGTATACCAACTCCCGGGGCCTGCGGCGTGGCGAACTCTCACGGGGCGTTACTGCACCGGGACGCATCCGAGGAGGACGCAGAATTCGTGAAGGATGCGCTCGACGTGGAGAACGTCGACATCGGGACGGTAAACATGGGCTCCCCGTATACTGGATCCGGTCTGCTGGCCAACGACGCGATGATACTGGTCGGAGAGGACACAACCGGACCGGAAACAGGACGTATAGACAGGACGCTCCTGCGGGAGTGAGTTTTAAAGGAACTTTTTATTTGAACCAACCGAAAACACAAATGTCGCGATGGATATAACCGTCTCCGAGAAAATACTCCGCTATTTTTTGCCACTGGCGGAGAAGGCAAGGCCGATAGTACCCACCCTGGAAGAAGACCTCAGAGGCGCCAGGATGGATCTTGACCCGGAGACGTATCTTGCCTCGGCGATGGCCAGAGCGTTGCAGGTCGGTTTCTCCGTTGCCGCCTCCATAGTTTTCCTGGGATACATGCTGGACAAGACTCTCTACATGAAGGCGGGAGCCGTCGGTTTCGTACCGCTATCGGCACTTCTCTTCCTGACCTTTGCCTACCAGCCGAGAGTTAAATCAAACCGGACAGCCCGTCAGCTCGAGAAGAACCTGCCCTTCGCGCTGCGACACATGCTTATCGAGGTAAAGTCCGGTATATCCCTCTACGAGGCCATGGTGGCCGTAAGCTACGATTACGGCGAGGCATCTGAAGAGTTCAACCGGATAGTCAGCGACATCCAGGGAGGCAAGTCCCAGATAGAGGCCCTCGAAGAATCCGTGAAACGCAACCCAAGCATAATGTACCGGAGAGCGATATGGCAGATGATAAACGCCCTGAAATCCGGGGCAAACATAACCGAGACACTGGAGTCTCTCGTGGATTCCATGATCCAGCAACAGAAGCTGGAGGTCGAGAAATACGGGGAAGACCTTAACCCGTTCATCCTGATGTACCTGATGATGGCGGTGATATTCCCGTCACTTGGAGTAACACTGATAATCGTGCTCTCATCGTTCACCGGGTTCAAGCTGGACTGGTTCATGTTCATGATGATACTCGGCGGCCTGGGATTCTTCCAGCTGTTCTTCCTCAACATCGTGAAGACCAAGAGACCCGAGGTGAAGGCGGCATGAACCTGAAGACCGTCTACGAACAGTTCCCGCAGCGTTACAGGGAGATGGTGAAGACCGAGGCTAACTACGCCGCCATGGAGAACTACGAACGCCGGGTCGTGACAGGGATGTTGCTCACGGCGGTCACCGTCATTGCAGGCACCTACCTGTTCGTGCCCTGGAGCTGGAAACTGCAGATCGCCATCGGGGTACTCGGAACTATAGTCGCGACACCCGCGATACCGTACCTGTACGTATCACTGGCCGCTGAACGCCGAAAGAGCGAGATGGAACGTATACTGCCGGACGCACTGAACCTGATAAGCGCCAACATGAAGTCAGGCCACACCATAGAGAAGGCATTCCTGCTGAGCGCGAGGGACGAGTTCGGGCCGCTGGCAGAAGAACTGAGGACCACCGCGATGCAGATGTACGGCGGGACCCCGGTCGACGAGGCGCTGGTCAACATGCGGAAACGCGTCAAGTCGGAGCTGTTCCAGGAGACACTGAAACTCCTGGTGGACGGCATAGAAGCCGGTGGAAACACCTCGGAGCTTCTCCAGTCCTCCGCCGAAGACATAAGGAGTTCGCTAGAGATCAGGGACGAGATAAAGTCCAGCATCCGGATGTACATGGTCTTCATCGTGATGGCGGCGGTGTTCGGGGCGCCGATCCTGTTCTCCATCAGTGTCTACATGGCCAACACCACTACCACGATGTGGAGACAGAGCGGCATGGGAAGCGGAGAACAGCTGAGCCGGGGGATGAGCCGTGTCGGCGGCGGCTTCAACCTCCAGTTCCAGGCACCCCAGGTAAACCTCCACGCATTCGAACAGTTCGCCATGATGGCCATCCTGATGACCAACATCTTCTCCGCGCTGATAATATCAGAGATCCAGAACGGCAACATAAAGGAAGGGGCGAAGTACGTCCCCGTGTTCGCCGCGGTATCGCTCGCACTGTTCATCTTTGTCCGGCAGGCACTGGCAACCGCACTGGGAAGCTTCTGACCCGGAAGAAATTGGAAAGAAGTACAGGTATCGAGCCCGCCTCAATTGTTCCTACGGCCCGATAAATACTTTATTCAGGGTTTTAGAAGAAAAGGTTTTTTATAAGCCCTAAGCCAAATTAGGCTTAGTTGGGTGAAAAACCTCAATGAAAACAGAGACAAACATGAGTCGGTTCACTAAGAGAAAAGGTCAGTCCGCTATCGAGTACCTGATGACCTATGGATGGATGCTTCTCGTTGTAGCTATCGTAGGAGGAGCAATTTTCGCAACCGTCC
>JBDGSE010000010.1:0-25633 GCA_042217695.1 Candidatus Nanohaloarchaea archaeon
CTTCGGACAGTCTTGTCTCCGGTTTTCACTGCGACCTGTTTCAGCCCATCGGGATCGGAAACCTTGGCGTTTACCTGTGGAGAAAGATTTTCTATCGAGTGTTGTCCCCAGATGGGTGGTAGTTTGATTTTCCCGTTTTTTACGTTTAGTTGTATGTTGCCGGGCTGGTTCTTCTCTACGGTAGTAGTGGTTTCTGTACTGGTCGGTGTCTCTTTGTCTTTCTGTGTGGTGTTGCAGCCGGCTAGTCCGGCCATTATTGCTCCTGATGCCAGTATGTAGTCTCTTCTTTTCAACCTTCTTCCACCTTGTAACTACTGTAGAATAGCGAACAGGTTTATTTATAGTTTGTGGTTGTACGTCAGTAGAAAGTATTTTTATTCCAGCAGTGTTCTTAAAGCAGTATGGACGTCCGGAAGACCGCAGTGTTTCTCTCCATTTTAGTCCTGTCTCTAGGTCTCGCCTTCGGTTATACTGCCTCTACTGGCTCTGCTGGCGGAGGAGGCGGGGGCGGTGGAGGCGGAGGTGGTGGAGGAGGCGGTAATCCACCTGTTGCCTGTGAGGACAACAGTGACAACGATGGCGATGGTCTTGTCGACGGCAACGATCAGGGCTGCACCCAGCCCTACAGCGAGGACGATTCGGAGAAAAGCATATGGGATACCGACCTGACCACGACGATGGATGATGACACTCCTTCTCTCTCGACCGATGTATCGGTCTTCTTTGACGGCGTTGTCTACGAGGGGGCCGAGAGCAACAGGGATGCTTACCCGGACAGCGGCAGCCTGAACGAGAAGCACATAGACAACCCGACGACCTGGGAGGGAGGTCAGCCTGCCACTGAATCCTACTCGAATTTCCCGGCCGGGACCGCGTTCGTGGATGACCGTGTTATAGATCCGCCTAACCCGGTCGGCAGCGATAACTGTGGTGACGGTCTGGAGGGCAACGACCCGACGCCCAACAACGGGCAGAACAATCCATACTACAGCGCGGCCGACTGCCGGAAGGACTGGGGTCGTTACGCGGTTGCGTACAACGTGAAGGATTCGGACACCGATCACGACCCGGACAGTAACTACCAGCAGGATTCCCTGACCTGTAACGATGATGAGGCAACCTGCGATGATGACACCGGTACTGTTGATTGTAATTCGAGCAGCTGTAGCGGTAGCTGCAGTGGTGGAGGCAATTGTGATGATGCGAGCTGTACGGTGACTGACAGCTGTGATGTTTCCTGTTCCGTGACAGACGACCAGTCCGCCGATGAGAGCAACGATTACTGGTCTACAAGCGGGGATACCCTTGTTGAGACGAGTTGTACCAATGATGGGGGCTGGATCGCATCGGCAAGTTGTTCTGCCTCAAATTCCGCCTCAGGATGTACGGCATCCTACAGCTGTGGACAGTACTGTGACGATGCATGTTCCTGCAACGGTTCCTCTGCCAGCGCTAAGACCAAGGACAGTGCTCATGCAGGCTACTACAGGAGCTGGGAGGACACAGGCTCTGTGAACTGTAACACCAACAATGTGGTCGACGGTGGTGGAGATACACAGGGCGACGAGTACCCGAGCAAACCCGATAACGATCCTGCCGGCACTTATACAGATTTCACCGCGTATGCGGATAACTCTCTCTCAGGTACACCGACGGACAGCGATGCCGCCTGGTGCGCCTGGGAGAGTACTCTGACAGTGGATGCCGACGGTCCGCGGGGCTACGGCGACGGTTTCGTGGTTATCGCGGATGGAAACATAGTCGCAACTGAGAGCCCCGACGGCTCCGATCGTGTAGGCCAGAGAGTGTTCGTCGACGGAAATTACCAGAGCTACAGGGGCCGGATAAGCACCTCATGCGGAGGTAATACGGTCTGTCTCCGGTACGTCGACTTCTACACCGAGGCAGGTTCCGGTACCCGTGGAAGCCCGGAGTGGACAACAGTCAGCGACGCGGTACAGGTGGAGTCAGAGCTCTACACCGCCGAGATGAGTTACTCGGTGTGCAAGGCCATAAACAGGATATACCAGAAGAACGGCAACGGGAATTACGGACAGGAGCTGGTCAACTGCGACTTCAGCCGGAGCTGTGGAAGCAGCGATACAGGCCAGGGCCCCTCGTCCAGTGCCTGCGGTGACGAACCAAACGAGTACTGGGCCTGTATGGAGGGGGCAGAGGTCGACGAGGGAAGTGTAAACGTCAACCCGGTCCACTCCCAGCAGTGCGTGAACCAGGTCTCGGACTGTGTGCTGCGGGGTAACGAGGTTCCGGAGGGATACGTCGCGGATGTCGCAACGCAGGACTATGCCGGATACGAGAAGACGGGTCACTCTCCTGACTGGGAGGTATGTCTGAACATCCAGGGCCAGGACCCGGGCGCCGCTGGAGATGACGTGGATGGCGACAACTACGACTACGACTTTGACGGCACCACCGAGGAGGTCGGTGGAGAGTGGTACGACCTGGACAACGAGATCGTGAACGATTACCTGAGAAGCGGCGGCGGTGGACACCACCTCATCACGAACGGCGACCCCACGAACGCCTCGGATATAGCCTACTACTGGCAGACAAACGTCAACCCTTACCACCCGGTTTACAACCCGACAGGGGGAATGAAGGGTATCGCGCTCGAAGACGACTGCGGAAGGCTTGACATCCCGGACAACCTCCTCGGCTGCACCGATCAGGGGACTGTGAGCGATGAACCCCAGAGCAAAACCGGACTATTCTACACGTTCTTCAAGGTGCCAGCCCCATGAATTGGAAGCTACTGGCGCTGGGAACCGCACTGGTTGTCCTGGCGACCGCTGCCTCCGCCGCCTACACCGGCCCCAAGGAGAGGGACGAGGACTACAACCCGCAGGGCGTCAACCAGACTCCCGTCGTCCCGCCTTTCTATTACGGACACATGAACAGACTGGAGGACATGTCAGATCAGCTGGAGCCCGGCATGGGTACCTCGGTTTACGGACTTGCAGATCCCGGTCTTACCGGCGCAGACGTGGACGATGCGCTGGCAGGTTCCATGAACGTTGACTCGGAGAGCGATGCGAAGTGGCACGACTCGATGGGGAACGCGCAGCGCGCCGACCAGTGGGCGATAACACGGAGTCTCCGGTGGGCGATCTCCAACCGGGGGATACCTTACCTGCCGGGTAAAACCTACTACCACAAGGACTACAGCGGGATGAAGAGACAGAACCCTGACGACCCAACAGTTCCCAAGACCGTCAAGGTGTTCGGGAACTCTATAGCGGTTGTGGCCGCCGAGACGATGACCTCGGACCAGGGTACCACGGTTCATCCCTCCGACGGTGTCTGGATAGACCCGGACGACCTCAGAGAGATGAGCCTGAGCGGCAAGATAAAGCAGTACTGGCTGGACGTGTACAGGTACAACATCGACCTTACCGGGCCGGACTCCGGGCTCGGGCTTTTCATCGGGGACGGCGCGGGCGTGAACTTCGTGGACCCCGGTCAGCGTTACACGATGTACGGCAACGTCTACTTTGAGGGAGAGGCCGACAACGAGGACACGGCCGGCCCTACCGATCCTGACAGCAATATCGATGAGGGCGAAAACGATCCTACACGGGTGGGAGAGACCGTGGCCAAGCTGGAGCCGCCGATGTGCGGCGACGACCAGAGCGAGTACCTGATAGAGGAGATGGGGGAGTCCGTGAACTCCAACCGCTTCGACGGCAGGTATGCCTGTGTCGACTCCACGGATGTCTGTGTGGATATGAGCGGCAGCGGCCAGAAAATCTTTAGTTCCGGGGCTTACAGCCAGACAAATGAGCCGGACGAGGATTTCGGGCGTCTGAAGAACGACAAGGAGGCATGTGCAAAACTGGAGGCAAGCCAGAAGGTGGGGCAGTCCTCGGATGATTACACCCCGATGTGGTACGACCAAGACTATACAGAAAGCCTTTGCAGGAACCAGAACAACCTCTACGGCGCCATGGGGGTACAGTGGGTGGCAAAATCCTACGTTGACACCTACCCCAACGCCGTCGGTGGAGGGATAGACGATGACTGGAGCGCCTACCTGCAGCGCCTCTGGAGGAACGGAGCGCTCACCAAGAACTACACCTCGATACCCTACAAGACCGATTGGGATGCCGGTGAACCTACCAGCACACTGACCTCGCCGGTACCGTCTGGAGCGGTCAACCAGTCCGTGCCCGAGACCAACACCAGTATAGCCACGCTCGGGTTCTGCGCGGGCGATGACGGCGGAGAGTACCTGGTCCACCAGGACTGCCAGACCTCGGTGTGTAAGACAGACAACTCGATAATGGGTGTTGCACCCAACCCTAACTGGTGTGTGATGAAGGACTACAACGATATAGACTCGCAGTACGGAAGATCATCCAACGAGGAGAGAAGGATCTACCCGCCGGGCTCCGAGATAACTTTCACGTACAGCGGCGGAGGACAAAGCGTGGTCTCCTGCTACAACGGTGTGTGGTACGAGGAATGGCCGGTGGTCTTCGGCCGTGGAAACATGGAGATCTTCCTGGGGAACACGCGCTCGATAACGTTCAACCTGATAAACCCTGAATCGGATTCCACGACCTACACCGTCGAGATGAGTCCGTCGGGTATAAACAGTGCCTGGCTGGAGTTCGCGCAGAACGGCACCAGCTTCACCACCACCGTTCCGCCACGCTCATCGAAAACGTACACGCTGCAGGTTTACGGCGGGAGCACAGAGGTTACACCGCCTGACTCCGTGGAGGTTATAGCGACCTCGAAGGACGGCGAGATATCGGGGTCGGATTCGGTGGAGATAGACGTGGTGGAGTCCCCGACCGGGACTTCTTCCGGAACCCAGACGCAGAACGTGCCGGGTATCGGGGTGGTCCAGCTGGCGGTTATCGCCCTTTCAGCTGCAACTCTCTACTTCTTCACGCTCTAGGAGATCTCGTTCACGGAGGTCGTGCCGCCTGTCTTGCTGCACTCGTAGAGTTTTCCTGTGGCGGCCTCTTCCAGGTCCCGGTCGTGTGTGACGACCACCAGCTGTTCCAGAAGGTCAGAGGTCCGCGTGCCCAGGGTTTCCGCCAGTTCCGAGACACCGGAGGAGTCCATGTTGTGCGTCGGCTCGTCCAGCATCAGCACACCTATCTCCGGGGATAGGATGAATGTCAGGCCGAGTCTCAGGGCGAGTGCGGCGGAGTGTCTCTCCCCGCCGGAGACCTCTCCCTCGGCAGATATCCAGTTCTCTTCGGCGTCCAGGAGTTCGAGGGCGTAGTCGCGGGACGGGTTAAGACGGAGAGAGTAATAGTAGTCGTAGGGGTATATCTGGTTCCACAGTTCGTCCATCAGGTCGTTGAGTTTCTCCACGAACCTCTCCCGCAGCTGTAACTGGGTTTGCTCCAGCGCTTTCTCGTACTCGTGCATGAAATCGGTCAACGTGTCAAGCTTCTCCAGTTCCTCCCGGTACTCCTCCTTTTTCTCGAACTGTTTCTCAAGCTCGTTGAGCCTCTTCGCCTTCTCCTTTAACAGCTGCTGGACGGAGCTTTTCTTCTCCTCAAGTCTCGAGACCTGCTGTTTCTTCTGTGAGATCTCCTCCTGCAGTTCCTCAAGGCGGGACTCCGAGAACGAGTTATCCTCCATCTCTTCTTCCAGTTCCGACTTCTTCTCCTCTATGTCATCCAGTTCCTCCTCGAGCTCCTCCTTTTTCTGCGTGTCCTGAAGTCTCTCAAGTTTTTCCTCCAGTTCTTCGATCTCATTACCGGGGCGGTCCAGTTCCTCCACCGCGTCCTCGAGTTCTTCTGCACGTTTCCTGGCCTCTTTTCTCTCCTCTCTCTTCTCCTCGAGTTTCTCCCCGGCGTCTTCGTGCTTCAGGAGCCGGTCCCGTTTCTCTTTCCTCTTCTCCAGTTCGTCCTCGAGTTCCTCTATCTGGTTCTCGAGCTCATGCCGCCGGGTTTCAAGCTCTTCTATCTCCTCTCTCTTCTCCTCGAGCAGTTCCTCGCGGTGCTGGTCGTCCAGGGGCCGACCGCAGACCGGGCAGTCGCCCGACGCGTCCTCCAGTGAGGAAAGGCTTTCCTGTATCTCCCCGGTCCGGGTCCTGACCGAGGCGAGTTCGTCCCTTTTCTCCTCCAGTTCGTTTTCGATCTCCTCGATTCTCTCCTGGAGTCCGTCGAACTCCTCGAATTTCTCGGCCTTCTCCTCGAGTTCTTCTATCTCTCTCTCAAGCTCCTGTAAATCGTCTCTCTGTTCCTCAAGTTCGTCCTCGAGTTCTTCTATCCTGTCTCTCTTCTCCCGGAGTTCCTCAAGTCTCTCCTCGGTCTCACGTATCTTTTTATCCGGGTTTTCCACGTCAAGGTAGTCGAGCTCGGATATACGTTCCTCTATGGATTCCTCCCGGGTCTTCAGCCGGGTCTTTCTCTCCTCGAGTTCCCGGTAGCTGTCCCGTTTCTCCTTGAGTTCTTCTTCTCTCTCCTCGAGTTCTTCCAGCGAGTTCTCCAGTTCCTCGAGTCTATCCTCTATCTCGTCCTTCCTGTTCTTTTTCCTCGAGATGTCCTCTCTCAGGGCTTCGAGCTCCTCGGCGTCCAGGTCCTCCTCCAGCTCCTCCACCTGTTCCAGCCGTCTTTCGCGCCGGTCCTTCAACCGGTTCCGGGCCTTTACCGCGGTTTTGCGGCCGGACTCGAAGCGTTCCAGGTCGAGCAGTTCGTCCAGTCTCTCCTTCCTCTCGCCGGGCCGCATGTTCAGGAAGAGGTCCAGGTTGTTCTGTTCGGAGTAGACCGCCCTGGTGAACCCCCTGAAATCCATTCCCAGTATCTTCTCGACTTCCTCTGTCACGTCCCGGGTCTTCGGCTCCTCCAGGGTTTCTCCGCTTTTCATGTCTACAAGCCTGCTCTCTGTGGTCCCCTCTCCTCTTTCGATGGACCTCTCTACACGGTAGTTATTCCCGTCGGTGGAGAACTCTACCGCGACAGATGTCTCGTCCACTGCTTCAGGGTTACGTCTCAGGACCTCGTCGAGACGTACGTCATTCGAGTTCAGGGCAGGTGTAGTTCCATAGAGGGCAAAGGTTGCCGCCTCTAAGAGACTGGATTTCCCTGAGCCCATGTCGCCGACGATCGCGTTGACCCCTGCGTCCAGTTCCACCGAGTTCTCCCGGTGAGACCTCCAGTTTTCAACCTCTATTTTCTCTATCATGGGCCTTCTCCAGTGTATTTAACGCGTTTTCGACGTCCCCGGTCTGCAGGAGTTCGAAGAACTGTTCGTGGTCGATATCGAGATCGGTGTCGATGTTCTCCTCCAGGAGTTCCTGTCCCTCCTTCGCCGGGTCTATCTCCTCTCCCGTGGAGGAGGTTCCTGGTCTCTCGATGTCGCGGTTCACGCTCAGAAGGAGGTTGTCGAACATATCACGTATCTCCTGGATGTTGATCCTGGCTGAGGTCTTTCCCTCCAGTTTCAGGTTGACCAGTGGTTTCATCTCTCCCTCTATTTCGGAAAGGTCGTCCGCTATCCCCTGTTTTATCTCGGACCAGGGCTCGCCGTCCAGCTGGCGTTCCACATAGTAGACATCCCGGGCCGAGTTGAGCTTATTGAATTTTAACCGGCCTTCCGTGGTGTCCAGGGTCACGAATCCCTTCGGTTTCTCTGCCTCTACCTTGCGCAGCTGTGTCGTCAACGTGCTGCCGGGAAGTATGAGCGGTTTCTCTCTTCTCTCCAGGTCATACCAGTGTATGTGGCCGTCCACTATCAGGTCGAATCCCCCGGGAAGGTCCTCCATGGTCAGGGCGTCTCCAGAGGTATATACAAAGCCCTCGATGGACTGGTGTATCATGAGGATGTTGAACGCGTCCTCAACTGGTTCGGGGGACCACTCCTCCAGGACCTCCGGGGCCCGCGACTCGGGCACCCCGCTCATGCCGTGGACCGCGACTTTCTCCCCGTCTTTCTCGAAAGTCCGGGTCTCCAGGTCGAGGTGTACAAGCCTCCCCGCGCTCTCCATAAGCTCTATGGGGTTTGTATAGGCCTCAGGTCTTCGTTCGTGGGTTCCGTGTATTGCCACCACTGGGATCCCGTCTCCATCCATTTCCAGGGCGCCATTCGTTTCCACGCTGCGGTCGCCATCCATCGGTATCGAGAGAACCTCGGTGGCCCGGTCAAGTACCTCCTGTTTTGGGATCTTCCGGTCGAATATATCGCCGGGCATCAGGATGATATCTGCGTCAAGCGAACGTTCAAGCGCCTCGCGGGCGTTACGGAAGGAATCGTCCTCGCGTTCCTCGCCCCACCTGAACCCGAAATGGGTGTCGCTGACGATGGAGACCTTCATGGTTTACCCGCGGTTTCCGAATCTTTTATCCCTGACTCAAGACAAAAACCACATAAGTGTGTTGTTACTAATTAGTTACAGGGTGTCTGGGTGGAGTTCGATACCTTCGAAAAAGTATATCCAGAGGTGGTGGAAGAAGTTGAACGGGAGACAGATCTACGTGTAGAGGAGGCGTTCGACGAGTTCCGGCAGGAAGAGTTTCCGCCTGAACTCAGTGAAAACGTGGTTGACAGGGGTCGTGCAAAGACAGTGGCCGACAACAATACGGTCAGACTTGAATACTCGGGCGATCTCACCGCCTGGGAACTGGCCCATGACACCGTGCACGGCCAGATGCTGCAGTCCGGCGGGCCTGGAGAGATACTGCCGGGAGACAACCTTTTCGACATGAAGCTCTACGGAGAGTTCGCAGCCAACCTGGCCGAAGTCGAGGTGAGGGACCCTGGCCCGGATCCCGGCAGCGTCATGTCCCTGGTCCCCATCCGTTCACACTACATGGACAGGCGCAGGGAGGCAGTCGATAACGGGTTTGAAACCAGGGGAAGCCTCTACGACGAGTTCCTGGCCGCCGATGCTGAAGGACGGGAGGAGTTCCGCGAGGCGATACTCGACTACCAGGATATCCGCGAAAACGTGGTGGCGCAGCAGGCTGCCCGTGAATACGCCCGGGAAAACGACTACGAACTCGAGGACTATCTGGAACCGGACAGGCAGCTGTTCCACGACACGGTAGACTATGTTAAAAACTTTGAAGGAGAATTAATTGACAGGGCGAAACCGGATGGAGCTTGAAGACGCCGAGAAAAACTTCCTGGAAAAAGTCTACAGGAAACTCGAGGAAGACCTGGAAAACCTGGAACAGGACGTTTTTTCATCCCCGGAAGAGGTCTTCGAGGCCGGGATATCGATATACGATGAAGACGAGAAGACGCCTCTCCTGGGGATATCTGTCACCGAAGTTCCCGAGGAGATCCTTGAACGGCTTGAGGATAAAGGGGTAGTCTCGCTCGGGGAAAGAAGAGACCACGTCCGGAAGGAACGCGAAAGCGACGGCGAATTCGCGGCGAGCACCCGCCGAAGGTTCTTCAAGGTCTCCCGGAAGAAACTGGGAGAGCTGCTGTAGACTGGAAAAAGGTTCAAATAGTTTGCCCGTTCTGTCCATATTTAGATACGATGTCGCAGGAACTAGGTATAACAGTGGATAAAGACAGGAACCCGTCGGAATGGTACACCCAGGTAGTCAAGAAGGCCGAACTGGCTGATTACGCTCCTGTAAAGGGCTGCATGGTCATCAAACCCTACGGAATGAAGCTCTGGGAGTCCATAAAGGAAGAGTTCGATGAAAAGATAGAGGACACCGGTGTGGACAACGCATACTTCCCGCTTTTCATACCGGAATCCTACCTCGAGAAAGAGGGCGACATCGTCGAAGGATTTGATCCAGAGGTGGCATGGGTCACCGAGGGCGGAAACGAGGAACTGGATGAGAGGCTCGCGGTAAGGCCCACCTCCGAGTCAATAATCGCACCTTTCATGAGTAAATGGGTCCGTTCACACCGCGACCTGCCTCTGAGGTTGAACCAGTGGGCGAACGTGGTGCGCTGGGAGGCCACCGATACCCGGCCCTTTTTACGCACGAGAGAGTTCCTGTGGCAGGAGGGCCACACCGCCCATGCCACCGAGGAGTCCGCGGACGAGGAAACAATGCTGAGACTTGAGCAGTACCGCGAGGTAATCGAAGACCACCTGGCAATCCCCTCCATCATGGGTTACAAGCCCGAACATGACAAGTTCCCTGGCGCGAAGTACACCACCACCATCGAGACGTTGATGCCTGACGGGAAATCCATACAGTCCGGTACCTCGCACCAGCTGGGACAGCACTTCGCGGAGGCGTTCGACATAAAGTTCGAGGACGAGAACGCGGAGAAAAAGACCGCATGGACCACCTCATGGGGTCTTTCAACAAGAACTATAGGCGCACTTATAATGGCGCACGGCGACAACACCGGGTTAAAACTCCCGCCGACCATCGCCCCCATACAGGCCGTGATCGTCCCGATATACCAGGACGACAACCGCGAAGAAGTTCTCGAGTACGCGGAGAACGTGAGGGAGGAGCTCGAGGACGATGTCCGGGTCAAGCTCGACGACCGCGACCACCGCACGCCGGGCTACAAGTTCAACGAGTGGGAGCTGAAAGGTGTTCCGCTCAGGCTCGAGATCGGTCCGAACGAGGTAGAAGATGAGGAGGCTACGGCTGTAAGAAGAGACACCGGCGGAGAAGTGAGCATAGGGTTCGACTCCCTTGAAACAGAGACAGGCGAACTGCTCGACGAGATACAGGAATACATGTACTCCCAGCTCGCCGACTACCTGGAGGCGAACATAAGAGAGGCTGAATCCAAGGAGGAGATACTTGGAACCATCGGGAAGTCCAGGGGCTACGTGAAGGCCCGCTGGTGTGGAGACCCTGAATGCGAGGAGGAGATAAAGGAGCAGGTATCCGCCGAGATAGTGGTCCTTCCGTTCCGCGAGGACTCAAAACCGGCGACCATCCAGTCCGAGGAAGAACAGATAGACGGCGAATGCGCGGTCTGCGGCGAGGACGCGAAACGTTTCGCTTATTTCGCAAAGAACTATTGAGGCAGTCCTTTACTCAACTTCGCATCTCTGGCGAGAAGCTCAGATCCGTGAAAAACTATTAACCATGATCCTTCCGAGAAGCAAACCCCGGCACCGGATAGGTATTTAAAGCTAAATCTCGTTAGTTTCGTTATAGAACCAGCTTTTCTCGGAGTTCTCATATCAACGTGATGTTTATGCAGAAAGATGAACAAGTACAGGGAAAGGATGCAGAAGGATTTGAAACCGGAACAACGACAGTAGGTCTTACAACGGAAGAAGGAGTGATAATGGCTGCGGACCGCAGAGCGTCCATGGGGCGTCTGACCGCGTCCAAGTACGCGAAGAAGATCTATAAACTGGACGACAGGATAGGCATGACTATCGCGGGAAGCGTGGGAGACGCGCAGAGGATAGTCCGCATAATGCGTTCCCAGCTGAAGCTCCACAAGCTGGAGACCAAGGAGCTATCCGTAAAAGGTGCGGGAACTTTACTCGCAAACATACTTCACAACCACAAGATGATGCCGTTCTTCAACCAGTTTGTCATGGGCGGAGTCGACGATGGAGAAGGCGTGCTCTACGACCTGGATCCCGCGGGAGGACTGATGGAACACAAGAAGTTCACCGCCACAGGTTCGGGCTCCCAGATAGCTTACGGTGTCCTGGAGGACGCCTGGGAGGAGAGCCTGGATCACGAGGAGGGACGCCAGCTGGCCATAAGAACGGTACAGGCCGCCATGGAACGCGACACAGCCTCCGGCAACGGCATCATGGTAGTGGAGATCACACCAGAGGAAGGCTACAGGGTTCTCGACGAGAAGGAAGTCGAATCCGTACTTAACTAGAGAGCCTTTTTTACCAGAAGAGAGTGTATCAGAATGGAAGAGCTAGAAGACGTAAAGGAATTTTTACCGCCGAACGCGGATGTATCCGATATCAGGTTCGAAGCCTCAGACATAGTCATCTATACCGACAGCAAGGAGTTCTTCCTTGACAACTCGGATACAGTCAAGAAGATCGTGAACGAACTCAAGAAACGGGTTGAGATTCGGCCCTCGCCGAAACTCATCAAGGAACCGGAGAACGCCCGGAAGCAGCTGGAAGAGATCGTGGACGACGAGGCCGGGATAGAGGACGTTATATTCCAGCCGTCTCTTGGAAAGATGATAGTGAGGGCAGAAAAACCTGGAAGCGTGATAGGGAAGAACGGCGCCGGCCTCCAGAAGATACGCGAGGCAACCTACTGGGCACCCCAGGTCGAACGCGTGCCCGCCATACAGTCCAAGATAGTGGACCGGGCCCGGGAACTGACCGTGGAGGACCCTGAGTTCCGGAAGGAGTTTCTGCACGATGTGGGCAAGAAGATAAGGCTCGAGAAGTCCATGGGGGACGAATGGATCCGTGTGACCGCGCTCGGAGGTTTCCGACAGGTCGGAAGGTCCTCTGTCCTTGTACAGACGGAGGAATCCAATGTTCTGCTGGACGCGGGTATCAACCCCAGCGCCGAGCCAGGCTCAAAGGAAAACTATCCCTACCTGAACGCCCCGGAGCTCGACCTCGGAAAGCTTGACGCGGTCGTGCTTTCACACGCCCACATGGACCACAGCGGCATGATACCGTATCTCTACAAGATGGGTTACGACGGCCCGCTGTACGCCACCAAACCCACAAGAGACATGATGATAATGCAGACCCTGGACTACATCGGTATCGCGCACAAGGAGAACCAGAAGGCGCCGTACGACTCATCCGCGATAAAGAAGGCGGTGAAGAGAACTATCACCCCCGACTACGGAGAGGTCACGGATATCACACCAGACATGCGGTTGACTATGAGGAACGCGGGACACATACTTGGATCCTCGCTGGTACACCTCCACGTTGGAGAAGGACTGCATAACATACTCTACACCGGAGACTACAACTACGACCGGACCGAGATGCTCAACCCGGCGGATACAAACTTCCAGCGGGTGGAAACCATGATAACGGAGTCGACTTACGGAGGTAAAGACGACAAACAGCAGCCGCGGGAGGAGTCCAACAAGAAGTTCCTGTCCAAGGTGAAGCAGACGCTCAGCAAGGGAGGAAAGGTTATCGTTCCAGTCTTCGCTATAGGTCGTTCACAGGAGATTCTGGGACTTCTCGCGGACGAGATGGCCCGCGAATACTTCGACTATCCCGTCTACGTCGACGGCATGATACACGACGCCAACGCGTTACACACCGCGTACCCGGAGTACCTCTCCAAGAAAGTACAGAAGAAGGTATACCAGGAGAACTCCCCGTTCCTGATGGAGAACCTGGAGCCGGTCGGCTCCCACCAGGAGAGGGAGGAGATAATGAACGACGAGAACCCGGCCATCATACTCACGACCTCGGGCATGGTGACGGGAGGGCCGATAATGTCCTACCTGAAGAGACTGGCGAAGGATGAGGAGAACGCGATGATATTCGTCGGTTACCAGGCCGAAGGCACGCTGGGCAGAAAGATTCAGAACGGCCGCGACAGGGTCGAAATAGACGGTGAACGGGTCCCGATAAACCTGGACGTATCAAGTGTCTCGGGCTTCTCGGCGCACAGCGACCGACAGCAGATAATCAACTTCGCCAAGAACCTGCGGTCCAGCCCGAACCGCGTACTGACCAACCACGGCGAGGAGAGCAAGTGTTTCTCACTGGCGAGCGCGCTCCACAAGATAATGCATATCGACACCTCTGCGCCGCAGAACCTGGAGACCATCCGCCTGAATTGAAGGAAAAAAGAGAAAAAGAGGTTCAGGCCAGGTTATCGGGCATGTCCAGTTCTTCGAACTTGCTGGCCACATTGGACTTCAGGGATACCCTGGCCGGTGTGCCGAGTTTGCCGATGTAGATATCGACCAGTTTCTCGATGGTTCTCTTATCTCCCGAGAACTCGGTGACGGCGCCGTCTTCGGAAACCTCCAGTCCGTCCACCTGGTTCGCCAGCTTGACCGCGTTACTCGTCCCCAGGGCCGAGGCCTCGTGCTTGACTATCTCTTCAGCCAGTTCTCTGTATGCCATCACAATCACCTCAGATAGCCCGGTATGTCTGTATGAAACCGCCAGCTGTCAGTAGAGAGGCGATCAGGAACAGGTATACCATCGCGGCCTCCGATGGAGCTGCTATCTTCAGTACTTCGGAAGATGCGTGCCAGAGGACGTAGATCGAGTAGAACGCTATACCGCCTCCAACTGTGTAGAGGGCCCGACCTATGTCTCCCCCGTACTTGTTTGCCGTGGCTGTCACGGCCGTTATCGACGTGAGTCCTCCGAGGATGATAAGTACCTCGGCGGGGAGGTGGAATGGTATCGCTTCCTCGTGTTCTGCGTTATGGTCTGTCCCGGTTGTCTGGTTGTCCTGTGCGGCTGCAGGTACTGCCAGCGAGACCGCCAGCAATACCAGTAATACAGCTGTAATCGGTTTTGAATCCTTGAATTCCGGTGTCATGATTGCACCTGTGCGGAAATAACGCCAGCTAGTTTAAATAATTTACTAATATCTGAGTTTTTTTGTGCCTGATCGAGGCGTCTGAGTTCCCTGAAAGGCGTGAAACTCTGTGAGTGGCTGCGACCGGATGTTTGAATGTGAGATAACGGGGAACACAAACTCTCGATGCCGATACCCATGCTATTTATTAAAGGACCGACAATTTTTTTCTGATAACCATGGATTTACATCTGGATGACAGGGTCGCTATCGTCACAGGCGGCTCCTCCGGGATAGGGAAGGCGATAGCCGAGAGACTTGTTGCGGAAGGAGCTGACGTGGTGATAGCCGACGTGGACGTTGAAGCCGGTGAAGAAGTCGCGGACGAGATCGGCTGCGAGTTCAAGGAATGCGATGTCTCCGACTGGGAGGCCGTGAAACACCTGGTCGCGAGCACGGTCGACGACTACGGCAAACTCGATATAATGGTGAACAACGCGGGTATCGGCAGCACCCACGGCATCGATGAGATGGAGATAGAGGAATGGAACAAGATACTGTCGGTGGACCTTGACGGAGTTATGCACGGCACAAAGGCCGCTATCGGCCACCTGAAGGAATCCGAGGGTGTCGTGATAAACATCGCCTCCATCTATGGCCTGGTGGGCGACGTTGGCGCCACCGCGTACAACGCAGCGAAAGGCGGGGTAGTCAACTTTACCCGCTCGGTGGCGGACGATGTCGCGACCGACGGTGTACGCGTCAACTCGGTGTGTCCTGGCTTCGTCGATACAGCGATGACCGAGGAGGCCCTGAAGGACGAGGACTTCAGGCAACACGTCCTGGGAGAGACACCGATGGACCGCGTCGCGGAACCGGAAGAGATCGCGAACGTTGTAGCATTCCTGGCCTCTGAGGAGGCGTCCTACGTCACCGGTATCAACATGCCTGTGGACGGGGGATGGACCTCTCACTGAACTCCTTTTTCTTCATATTTTATCTCTCTCACGAACTCTGAGTCCAGTATATCCTTTATCTGTTCCGATGTCTGCCTGTACTCATCTTTGATCTCTTCCAGCCGTTCTCTCAGCTCTCTCCGGTCCTCTCCCTTCTCTTCGACCCTGTCGCTGAGCCTGTCGATCTCCTTCTCCAGGCGTTTTTCCTTCTCAAGTATCTCCCGGTTCTCCAGTTCCTCATTCTTTCCCTGGATCTCTTTTTCCAGCTGCTGCAGGTTCTCGGTGTAGGCGGTGAACCTCTCCAGTTCATCGAGCGCCTCCAGGAGTTTCTTCCTCTGTGACTCATCCAGCAGACCGGCGGGAAGCTTCTTCCTGGCCTCCTCCACCGCGGCCTCGGTTTCCGCTGGTTTCTCCCTGAGAGAGTCCAGTTCACCGTCTCTTACCCGTTTCAGCAGGTCGAGATGCTCGAGCTCTATCTCGCCGTTTTCCGCCTGGTAAACCAGTTTTTTCATCCCTCGTTCGGAGCGGGAGAGCTCTCTTCTCATCTCTTTCTTCACCGAGCGCTTCTCGGATTTCAGCTCCTGGAGTTCCTCCCGTGTCTTCTCGTAGTCCTGCCAGGCCGAGCTTTCGTGCAGCTCCTCCAGCTCTTCCTTTTTCTCCTCAAGTTCCTGTCCGGTGTTCGACTCCTCGATCTTCTCCAGTCGTTCCTTGACGTGTTCGCGTTCGTCCTCCAGCCTCTCCAGTTCTTCCACCGCGTCCTCGAGCTCGGATCGGTGTTCCAGCACGGTGTACTCGTTCCCCAGGAAATCTTCAAGCGACTCTGTCTCCTTCCTGACCTTTTCCAGTTTCTGCGGTATATCCGAGGGAACGTTCTCCATCACGGCGGCCTCCTTCTGTGTCATCGTCTGGAAGTCCTCCAGGAATTCCTCGAGCTGTTCGTGGAGTTTCTCCGGGGAGGCCTGGAGGTCTATCCCGGATATCATCTTTTCCCTGTCCTTCGCTATGTTCTCTGCGACATCTTCTACTATCGCCCTGTCCTTCTCATCGCTGTGCTCTTTCAGAGTTTCCAGTTCGTGGTCAAGCTCTTCCAGGGCTTCCTCGATATCTTCCCGGTGTTCCCCGGCCTTTTCCTCCGCCTTCTCCAGCTCATCTTTTTTCTTTTCGGCAAAGAATTCGTCGGCTTCCTCGACCTGGACCTGGAATGGTTCCCGGAACCTGGCTATAAATTCCCTGAACATGTTGATGTATGGGGCGGAGACATTGAAAGGATTACCTGCCCCACCGCACACATTTAGGGTTGCTTTGCTATCACTACCCCTGGTTCCGATGACTGTTCTGAGGACACCAGAGAGGAACCGGACATGGAAAGACATGGCAAGAGGACGCCAAAGATCTCGCCCGGCAGATGGCGGAGGTCGATGATGCTCTGGACGCGGCCAGGGCTATCGTGGCCGGCAGAGCAGGACCCGGCCTGGCTCACAGGAGAACAGGGTTTTCATCACCAGGACTTTCCCGCCTACGCACCGTAAAGTGTCTGAAGAGGTCCACGGCAGCCGCGGATACATGGCAGATGTGGCGGATATGATGGCTGATTACCGGGGTTGTTGACCGGCTGGTGTAGGCCGAGAAGCGTGTAGGGCATGTTACAGTGGACCGGAGGGTTCGCTCCTTCGTTCTGAAGGAGCAGGACTGAACGGAGTCTTTAAGTTTCTCCGGGCCGGTTCCTGAATTATGGTTTACGAAGTTAAATGTGCGGAATGCGGCAAAGTCATAGATTTTGGTGGCCGTGAACCCTCCGATTTCTCTGGCGAGGAAAAGCTGCCTGAGGACGCGATAGAGTTCCAGGGAGATGTATACTGCCGGGAATGCGTCAAGAAGTTCGTCCAGTTCGGAGTGGGCGAGATCGAGGAACGTGTCGACCAGCTGGAGGACAACCTGGAGGAAGTGATGGATGCCGTGGGTATAGAGAAGGATATGGGCTCTTGAATAGTTGGCGGATGAAGCTGCCAGGAAGCATGGTTTCCTGGCGTTCCAGGGAAGGCTTCAGGTTGCTGAAAACTGGAGAGGGGGGTGGACGTTTTTTACTCGTCCTCGACCTTTTCGTTGCTCCTTGCTATCTTTGCGTAGCTCGGGCAGGCGACTATCCAGTCCTCGTCGACGCCGGCCATGTCTCCATCGATCGCCTTGATCGTCTTCTTCAGTCGTTTGACGGCCCGCTTCAGGGAGGTCATCTCCTTGTCCTTGAGCGGCTGGATGTTTATCCAGACGATGTGGTCGTTCCGGAGATGTTCCTGTGCCTCCTCCACGTCATCAAATTCAGTGAGGGTTACAGCCCGTATAACAACTTTCTCATCAGAGTCAGTCATCTGTGCGTCGAGTTCGACAAAGTCATCGTCCACGAGGCTTTCTTCGTTGTTGTCGTTCTTTGAGAGGAATCCCAGTGCCATCGATTTATTTACCTCTTGGTTATTACTTCTCGGACAGATTTTTATACATTTTCGGTTTCAGTCGTTGAGGCTTTCGACCTTGGAGGCCAGGTTCCAGATCTCGGTCCGTGTGTGCTGCTTGATGTTCGGGTCGTTGCTTATCTCGTCGAGGATGGATGACGCGGAGTTGACCCTTACTGACAGGTCCTTCTCCTCGTCTTCAAGGTACTGACTGGCCTCTTCCAGCATCTCCGAGACATTGGAGGGGACCCCATTCTTGTCGGCCAGGTCCCTCATCCTCTGGACCAAGGATTCCACTGAAGCCATGGAAACCACCTACTGGCCCATGTTCTGGGTTATCTGGCTCTGTGCGTCTTCCAGTTTATCCCGGAGCTGGTCCTCCTTCTTCTCGAGACTCTGCTTTCTTACTTCCAGGTCTTCCTTTTTCTCCTCGAGGTCGTCGACGAGTGTGTCGCGATCCTTGGCGACAAAGATCTCTCCTACTTCCTGGTATACCTGTCCTTCCTCTTCTTTTTCAAGTTCTTCCAGGGCCTTCTTGATCCCCTGTACCTCGGTCTCGGTTTCTTCTTTCTGCGTCATTACCTGCTGGAGCTGCTGCTGTGTCTGCTGCATCTCCATCATCATCTGCTGTGGGTCTTGGTCTGACATAGGTTGATTCACCTGTAGTACTTTTTTAACGCTCGTGTATCCTCTTCGCCAGGCTTGCAAGCCTGAATACGGTGTCGGTGGCGCCCCTCAGCGCTCCAAGGCTTTCTGCCTCGACCTCCACGGTCATGGGGTCTCCGCCTGTGACAGAGTACTTTACCCTGTTCCGGGATTCCAGACTTAACTCGAGGGTCTGGGCGATCCCCGGGTTCTCGATCTCGAGCCGGGACCTCATATGGCCTGAACGGTCTCTGGGTCTTCAGACCTTTTCTTGAGGAGTACCCTGTGCGAGCACTGCGGACAGATAACCTTCTCCTCTACCGGGTCGATGTCCACTTCTTCCTCGCAGTTCACACATACATAGCTCATTACGCGAAACACCTCTTCTGTGTAAGCCGAAAATCTTCGATTTTCACTTTCATTCTTCACCCTCTATCTCGTCTTTTGCTTCCTCCAGTTCTTCTACCGCGACCTCTGTCTGGAGGGCCTTTTTCAGCATCTCTTTTGCTCCGGTGTCCATCCTGTAGGCACCGCCTGCGGCCTTGTTACCGCATTTCTGGCATTCCCAGATACCTGCCGCGGTCCGTTTCACTTCCGAGGAACCGCATTCCGGACACTCTGCGTCCCTGGACTCGGCTTCGTCGACGTTCTTCCTTATCCGGCTTCCGTAACGGGAGCCAAACCTCTTCGATGATCTGTTTTTTCTGGCCATCTCTATCACGCTATAAAGGAAAAAAGGGAGGAAACCTTTTTATTCTCCCGTGGCCTCCATGAGTTTCTCACGGAGCATGCCGGTTTTCTCTTCCGCCTGATCCATCGCTTCACGGATCTCTTCCTGTGTGTAGGGCGCGGTCTCTCCCTTCTGCATCGCCACGACGTTGCCGTCCTGGTTGAAGGTCACTGTCAGTCTTGCGTCCTGGGCCTTTTCCTCCTCCCGGGTCGGGTCCCAGACCACTTCACCGGAGATCTTTCTCGCGGTGGCGGTAACAGTGACGTCCTGCAGCGGGATGTCCCGGTCCTTCTCTCCCCGGACGAGTTCTCCTGTCTCCTCGTCGTACTCGGGTATGTAGCCGGTCATGAGTGATGCCATCGCTCCGAGAGCGGAGGCATCTATCAGGTTGCCGTCGTCGTTGAGGACGTGCACGTCGATGAAGAGAGTGATGACTTTCTCGCCCTCCTCGATGCAGAGGTCTTCAAGGTCAACGGCTTCTGCCTCACGGATTCCGCGGTCGACGACTCTTGCGAGCTCGACGCCGGGTTCCTGTGGAGGCCCTGATTCGAATTCCCGGGCCGCCATCGGTGCCAGCTCGGCGTTTGTCACCAGTGTGCCCTGTGCGGGCCGGTCGGAGTAGGGTTCCTCGACAGAGGCCTTCAGTCCGACCACTACCTGGGTGTCGCCGATGGATACTTTGGCGGAGCCTTCGGCGGTCTCGTTGATGTAGTCCGTCTCTATCTCGATGTCCCTGTACTCGTCCAGGTCTCTGCCGTCGAGGCGGTCGCCGTCCTTCACCATGTCCTTGATGGTGCGGGTGTTAAGTTTCATTCAGATTCACCTCTTATTGACTCGTACTTTTCTAGAATGGTTTTCCTCTGTTGCTCGTGCAGGGTCCGGCATCCATCTTTCGCCATCTCCAGGCATTCCTCGACCTGGTCCTTGGTGAGGTCCCCGTCCATCTGGAGCAGGGTTATCTCCTCCTCTCCGTTGACGAGGGCGATGGGGATGTCGGCGTTCCCTTTCTTGTCCTCGACTCCGTTGACGTCGAGAACTACTTCGCCGTCCACGACTCCTGCGGCGCAGGACGAGACAAGTCCCTTCATCGGGATGCCTGCGTCCGCGACTGCGAGTGCCGCAGCCGTGATCCCTGTTGCTCTTGTACCTCCATCGGATTCTACGACCTCCATGGAGATATCGATCCCTGCGTTGGGGTATCTTTCAAGTTCTATGACGGGTTCAAGCGCCTTCTTGGCCACGAGACCGATCTCCTTTGCTCTCCGGTTCGGTCCAGGTCTCATCCTGTCGTCCACGGAGAAGGGAGCCATGTTGTACCGCATCTTTATGACCGCTCTATCGGCCTCCTGAAGGTGCTTCGGGTGGAGTTCCTGTGGTCCGAACACTGATGCGACCACCCGGGTGTTGCCTACCTCGACCATCGCGGAACCGTCCGCCTCGTCGAGCACCCCGATCTCCATCGAAGTTTCTCTTAACTCGTCTTTTTCTCTTCCGTCGACACGTTTACCGTCTTCGTCGAAAAACTCTACTTCTTCTTCGCTCATCTTATTCACCTTTCTGTTCGTCAAGCCAGTCCCCGATTTTCTCTGTTAGTCCCCGGATGTGGGCCTCTCTTTCTACCTTCTTGACTGCTCGAGCTGCGAGGTTAGGGTTGTCCCCGGAGATCCAGACCTGGCCGTTCTGACCGACTATGATGTTGCATCCGGTCTTCTCGTTGATCTGCTTGACCATGGTACCTTTCTTCCCTATGACTCTCGGGACCTTGGAGGGTGCGATCTCGATGATGCGTCCACCGTGAAGTTTCTTGCATCTCCTGTCCTTCATGGTCAGGTCGACGTCCATCGACTCCGAAACGGAATCGACTTTGACGACTATCGCGTCTCCCACCTCGAAGTAGTCGGTAAGGTCTTCCTCGTCAAGGTCGACGTACTCCTCGGAGGCTTCTGAGATCCCTAGAGCGCCGTCGTATGGAGAGTTCAGATCGACAGTCCACCGCGAGTAACTTACCCGGGAGACCTCGCCGATAACTACGTCGCCCTCGGAGGGGATGTAACGGCCGGACATCGGCACTACTTCGATGCCCTGCCCGCTGTACCTTACAACTCCAGCGTACTTGGAATAGATTTTGTCTTCTTCATCGTAGGTGCCGGAGTCCGCGTACATCTCGTCTCCATCGTACACAAGGTCTCCGGGCACCACTAGATCGTTTTCATCTTTTACACGCGACATGAATATTACCTCTTATTGTGGAATTGCATTCTGCAAGAGAATGGTCTTTATAACCAAGACAGCGACAGGAATTCTTTTATACCTGCTGTTCTATACTTCCTCGGTCATCTCGGTCTTTCCTCCGGATATCTCCTGCAGCTCCTCCAGGAGGTCGCTCATCATCCCTGCCGGCATCCTTATCTTGGCGAAGAGGTACTCGTTACCCCACTGTTCCTCGAGTATGTCAGCTTTTTTCTTCAGCAGGTCGTAAGCTTTCCCGGAGACATCGTTCGGTACCTTGATGGCGGCAGTCTTCTCCTCGAGGGAGATAGGGATTATCGGCCTTATCATCTCAACCGCCTCCTGGAACTGTTCCTCGACATCCTTCATGGCGTCCGCGTTGAAACCTGCCTCTTCAAGGGCGTTCTCGACCCTCTGCGGCGGGTGCGGGTTCCCGGTCTTGGGATCCATGGCCCTGCGGGAGATCATGGAGACCACCTTTTTGAACTTTTCTTCACGCATCTCACGCTTCTGCTCGGTCGTGAGCTGCATATCGCCTTTCTCGAATATCTCCTCCGCGACGTCCATGACCTGCCGGGTGCCGAACTCTTCCTCGAGTTCGTCTGCTGACGCTCTCTCTCCTTTGTCGGCGTCCGTGAAGACATCCTGGACGAAGAGAAGCCGCTGTATGTCGTGTTCCCTGTCCTCGAACTTGACCTCCTTTGCCAGGTCCGGATCGACAAGTATCTCGTATTCGCCTTTACGCACGCGGATGGCGTCGGAAGTATCCATGATAGGGAATTTGGACCGCAGACTTAAGACATTTTTACTCCAGAGTTGTCGTTACTGACCGATAACTATAAAATATTTGGTTGTGGTCGTGTACATATGACGCCGGGAGACGACTACCAGGTGCTGGTGGTAGACGATCACAGCGACTTTGCCGACCTGATGGGCGAATGGATAGAACGCTACGACAGCTCCTACGATGTGGAAATCGCCTACAGCGGCGAGGAAGCCTGTGAAAAGGTGAACGAAGACACCGACCTGGTGTTTCTCGACAGGGATATGCCTGGCACGACCGGGGACGAGGTCCTGGAACGTATGAGGGAGGAGGGATACGATTCCCGTGTAGTAATGGTTACCGGCCTTGAACCCACGGAGAACATAGCGGAGATGGATTTTGACGATTACCTGTTGAAGACGGTTGACGAGTACCAGGTCGCCGATAAACTTGAACGGATGAAGTCCCTCGACGAGGTTGACGAGGAACTCCGTGAACTCTACAGCCTGACACAGAAGATAGTTAGCCTGCAGATGAGTTCCGAGGTGGATACACCGTCCAGCGAGGCCTACAGAGATCTCGTCGAGAGAAGGGATAGACTCCGGGAAGACCTTGGAGAAGATATGGAGTCCATAGATTTCGATACTGCTATCCGGCTGCTTGAAAGCTAGAGGTAGGCTTCTTCACCGAAATAGTTGCTGGGCAGACGGTAGTAAACCCAGTTATCGGGGCCGTACGCGATCGCGTCAAGTATCACGAACGCTGCGACCATCAGGACTGTGGTGATACTCCCCGATAGAACCGACAGCAGAGTAGTGAGACCTCTCAAACCCAGTGCATCGTACATACGGGGTATCGCCAGTACAATGAAACCGACCATCACCAGCTGGAACGCTATCCTGACGTCTAGAGACTTGAAACTCAACCGGGCGTAGACCTCCTCTCTCTTCCTGTGGATCTGGAACACCAGCAGACCTGAGAGGACTGCGAGCGGCAGGGTCAGGAAGAATCCTATCCACGTTCCCATGGCTTGACACCTCCTGCAAGGGCGTTCAGTAGAAGGAAGAACACGAACCACAGTACAAGTGCGGCGTCAAAAGACAGTCTTAGAGCCATTTCACGTCCCGTCGCCGAGAAATAGGTTCCCAGTGTGAGGGCCACCGAACCCAGGAAAGCAAGTGAGAACAGGAAAGTTGTAAGTCCCTCATTAAGCTTCAGCATGGTGGTCGCCGTGTACTCATTTCCCACCCATCGGGCCTGGAACTGGTGGACAAGGTAAGCGGTGAGGAGCATCCCCAGAACTATAACCGTGTCCTTCAGCACCAGCATGGATGAAATATAAGGAAGGAGGGAATAAATACCCTGCGCCTGCACCGGTTCTAGATCTCGATGCCGCGCTCCTTGAGTTCCTCGGGGCTGAGACGCTGGAAATCGTTCTCTGTATCGACCACCGATAACTCGATGTTCTCCAGCTCGATGTCCTCTTCCCCTGCCTTCAGCGCCTCGACTGAAAGCTCGATGGCGGACTGTTCCTCCATTTCCTCCTCCCAGTTACTTTCGAGGTGGGAACGCGCGTCTTCACCGCCTTTACCGATTGCGACAGCGTTCCACTGGGAGAGAGTTCCTGAAGGATCGGTCTGGTAAACTTCCGGTTCACCGTCTTTTACACCACCGGAAACCGTCGCGACACCGTACGGGCGTACACCGCCGTACTGCGTGAACTGCTGGCATCTGTCCGACAGGAACTTGGCCAGCGAGTTAGGAGGGATATCCTCATCGTAGGTCATGAGGTACCTCTGTGCCTCGTTGCGGGCCTCCTCTACAAGCGTCCTGCCGTCGGCCACGAGCCCCGAGGTCGCGACCCCGATATGGGAGTCGATCTTGAACACTTTCTCCGGGTTCCTTACCTGCAGCTCCGGGGTGGATCGAGTGGCCGCAAGTACGACCCCGTTCTCGAACACGACTCCGAGAGCTGTAGCGCCTTTTTTAACTGCTTCTTTAGCGTATTCTACCTGGAACAGTCGACCATCAGGAGAGAAAATCGTGATTCCCCGGTCGTACTGCGCCTGTTGCTGGTTAGTCATCTGCATTTACGAGTCACCTTTAGAAACGTATAACTAAACATATACTTGGAAGATTTATTAACCTGTCCCGCCTCTTGGACCCGGCCGAATAATAACTTTTAACTCGAAACACTTCGACCCATGGCCACGGACCCGCACACCCACACCACCTACTCTGACGGAGAGTTTCCAGAGGCGATGGCCTCGGCCGCGGAAGAACACGGGCTGGACGGCATAGGTTTCGCGGACCACCTGCTGCCCGGGCTTGACGAAAGAAGGCAACACTACGGCATGAACATGGATATCCCCGAGGTACGGGAAAGACGGTCGGAAGCCATCGAGAAGATGAGGGACGAGTACAGTATACAGATATGGGACGCCGCCGAGATAGACTACCTTCCGGGGATAGAGCTCGAGGAAACTCTGCGGAACACGGACTTCGACTACGTTCTTGGGAGCGTCCACTACCTCGACGGAGACCACGTGCTCGCGGAAAGACATTTCTCAGGCCTCGATAAGGGACAGCGGGAACAGAAAGTAGACCAGTACTTTGACTCGCTGGTGGACATGGTGGAATCTGAGCTGTTCGATGTAGCCGCACATCCCGATGCGATCGAGAACAACCAGTACCTCGAACCGCTGGTCACTGAAGAACACTACGACCGGCTCTTCCAGGCCTTCCGTCGCTCGGACACTTTACCAGAGATAAACGCCGCGAAGGCCCTGGAACCCGAGACCTCGTTCTACAGAAGGTGGAGGGACGAGGACCTAGAGTTCTCCTTTGGAACTGACGCGCACTCCCCGTCAGAACTGGAGGAGAGAAACAGGCTGCGGGAGGGCCTGGAATCAGAACCCGTTCCAGTAGAGGAATTCACGGGTTAAAGAAAGCCTTTTTTAGTTTGCCCATTCACCTATTCAACGTTAACCCACTGAAGTCCATGCAGTTCGCATGGTCTGTGATGATCGAACTTTCAGAAGTTCGGACCACTAGCTCAGGGGTTAGAGCACCGTCCTTATAAGGACCCCACGCTGAAATCACTGCCGAAAGGCCAGCGTGGTGGCCTCCAAAAGCGCCAGCTTGCTGGCTCCGGTCGTAGACCGGAAGATCTGCAAACTGGATCGCCAGTTTTGAGAGAGGCGGCGGTCCCGGGTTCGAATCCCGGGTGGTCCATCCCTGCGGGATGAAAAACCGGTTTCGAACATAGAAAAATTGTTTTCGCATTCGGATCCCGGGTGGTCCAACTCATTAACCGTTCGTTGGACTCCCATCCACTAAACCACGGGTTTCTGGAAGGGGTCCGACCGTGGAAGGGGTCGCTGGCCTAGTTCCAGAGGATTTTCAGGGCTTTTCCACGGTAAATAGTAGTTTTTTTATTCGGCGGAGAGACTGTAGGTTTATGGAGTATCTGTTGATACTGATGG
>JBDGSE010000011.1:0-14735 GCA_042217695.1 Candidatus Nanohaloarchaea archaeon
TCTTCGGCATCTTCGTCATCCTCTTCCTCTCCGGAAGACCCGGAACCGGAGTCTTCGTCCTCTTCATCGTCCTGGTCTTCCCCTTCCTGGCTGTCGTTCGATTCTCCGGCTGATTCTTCCCGGGACTCTTCCTGTTCGCCGGCATCCCCGTCTTCTGATCCCTCACCAGAGTCTCCAGTATCTTCGCCGTCACCGAGGCTTTCCTTCAGTTCCTCGATGTTGCCCTCGATGCCTTCCAGTTTCTCGGAGGCCTCTTCCTGTTCACCGGTCTCCTGTCCAAGTTCCGGCTCTTCTACTGTCTCCTCCCCGGGCGAGGTTTCTGGTTCCTCCTCTTCTTCGACGCGGGATTCCAGGAAACTTTTCAGCGTCTTCCGGTCTTTCCCGGATTTCTCCTGTTCGAGGAGCGCGGAGTGGTCCGGGTCCTCCATATCCCTGATTCTGGATTTTGCCTCTTTGACCGTGAGCTCGGAGAGTTCCAGCCCGGTATCGGGTTCCCCGGTCTCCTGCATCTCGTCGCTGGTATCCCCGGTTTCCGCGGCGGTCTCTGGTTCCTCACGTTCTTTAACCCGCCCGCCGATAAACGGTATTTTCTCCTTTATGCGGTCCATGACGCCGGTCTCCTCTTCCTCCTTCGCGGTCTCCACGTGTGATTCCAGTTTTTCCAGGGCCTTGACCTGTTTCGCGAGTTTCTGTCTTTCGTGTTCGAAGTTGGTCTCCGGTTCGCGTTCCTCTATCTCCGAAAGCGTTTCCTCGACCTCTCCCAGGAGTTTGATGTCTTCTTCGTCGACGTCGTCGTTCTCTATCCTGTCCTCGAGTTTTTCCTCGACGTCCTCCAGGCGTTCTATCTGTCTCTTTATCTGTTCCTCGGTGCGTTCCTGTTCGTCGAGGTGCTGTATCATGCGTACGAGTTCTCTCTTCGTGTTGGTCACCTCGGAGGTCTTCTCCTCCATCTTTTCGGAGACCTCCTCGGATTTCTCATCTATCTTCTGCTTCAGCATGCTCTTTCTCTGTTCGGCCTCTCTCCGGTTCTCGTCCGTGTATCTCAACACTAGTCCGCTACTCAGGGTGTAGTCCTTCTCCACTAGGCCTTCGTCTTCCAGTGCGTCAGCCCACTTTCTGACACGTTCCGGTTTGACACCTATCTCCCGGGCGATGGAATCGACAGAGTCCTCCCTGTTCTCGGCGAGATAGTTCAGGAGCGTGTCCACCCCGGTTTCTATGACAAGGTCGTGCCATTCTTCGGGCATAAGAAACAGTATAGTTTTAATCTAGCTGGTTTAAAAGACTGTTATGCTACTGGTTTTATCGCATCTGCTGGCGTTCTCGACACTTTTTGTGGCGTCTCTGTTTGACCTCGATACCACGGATGTACCCGACATTTTCGCCGTTACCGGGACGGCCGGAGGCATCCTTCTCCACGCTGTTTACTCTTACTCTTCCGGGGCGATGTCTCCATGGTTCTTCTACCATGCGGGTATCGACGCAGTCCAGGTCCTGCTCCCCTTCCTGCCTGCACCGGTTTTCCCTGCCTTCCTCGGCTCCGCAGGCGGACCTCTCACCTGGAGCCTTCTCGCTGGCGCCGTGTTCTCCCTCTACGGCTGGGGTGCCTATATGCAGGGTATGTGGGGTGGTGCGGACGCGTTCGCCATGACCACTCTCGGGTTCGCGGCCCCGTTCTTCGGCAACCCGGGTATACTGGACCCGGTCAACCTGTTCGTGAACGTGATGCTGGTCGGACTGGGTTACACCCTGGTCTACGGCGTCTCGCAGGTATTCAGGAAGGATGCATGGGGCCTGGTCCGACAGGAGTTCGTCGAGAACCGTTCCAGACTGGTGCTGGAGACCGGGGGAGCTGTCGCGCTCTCGGCAGTCCTGTTTTACCAGGGTCTTTCGGTTCTGCCCTACTTTTTAATGCTGGAGGGTACAGTGCTGATGTACCACTTCTTCTCGGCGGTCCAGGAGAGGATCTTCACCCGGGAGGTCCCTGTAGAAGAGCTGGAAGGCGGCGAGGTACCGGCTCCAGGCCAGGGACTTGGGGACAGGATCGTCGGTCTCCGGCAGGAGGAGATAGATGAACTGGAGGCCGAGAGTGTGGAGGTACGCCGCGGTGTCCCGTTCATGCCGGTTTTCCCAGCAGCCCTTCTGGTGACGATGCTGGGTTACGGCGGCGTACAGTTAATCCTTGTGCTCTTCCAGTTCTGACCTCAGTTTGCTGACGGCAGGATCCAGCCGGGAATCTCTTTCCGTGAACCAGAGGTACCAGATGAGGAGTACGAGAGCAGTCAGACCCCATTTCCAGAGGAAGCCGTGTATCACTTCAAACGGGATTATGCCCTGATGGGCCAGGTAGACGGTTGTGAAAACGCGCACGATGTTCGCCGCCTCTACAAGCAGGATGCCCGTGAAGAGGACTTCAAGGTTGTCACGGATACTGTCCGAGGCGTACATGAGCCCGGTGAAGGCGGCCATCGATTTCCATCCGAGGCAGTCCTGTGTTATGATGTACCTGGTGGAGTCGACCAGTATCGATACTCCCTGGACGGAGTTCTCGATTCCCGCGACCGACAGCAAGGAACCGATCAAACGGGCAAAACCGGCCTGCAGCGGTGTAGTATCCGGGTATATCCAGAGTATAACGTGCAGGACCGCTCCCGCTGCCAGCAGACGGAGGAAGAATTTCAGTGTCTCGAAAAGTTTCTCCTGTGTCTCCGTCAGCGAGATTTCCTGTATTCTTCTATAACCTTCTGAAAGCTTTTCTCCGGGAATTCTTCCACCACCATGTAGTCGCCGAGTTCCACGCCTTCAAGTTCCTCCACGTGTTTGACGTTGAATCCCTGCTCCACGAGCCTCTCCTGCAGCTGGGGGGACCGCGTAACCGCTTTGTCGGGCACCTCTTCGTCCCGCGTATCCAGTACGGGCACCAGTTCACCGCCCTCCTCGAGTCTTTCAAGCGCTTTCCTGTACTGCCGGTTCCGTATCTCGGCCTTCTCCAGTTCCTCCTCCAGCTCGTTTATCTCTGCGTTCTTGTCCTTGATAATGCCTTCTCTCTTTCTTATCTCACGGTCCCGGATCACCTCGTCCTTCTTGCCCTCCCTCAGTTCTGCAAGTTTTTCCCGTAGCTTCTCGTTCTCTTTTTCCCGCTCACCGAGTTCGGAGTTCAGGCGGGAAACCTTGTCCTCCAGCCTCTCTATCCGGCGTTCCATACGCTTCTTTTCCCGGTCGGGTTCACCCGGCTCGGGATTCTCCTCTTCCTCCGCCTCTTCCTGTTCTTCAGATTCTCTAAGCGGCCTGTCGGAGAAGTAGCGGTGGGCAGCCTCGGCCCTGGTCGTCCCCAGTTCTGCGGCCTGGTCTTCTATCTTTCTTATCTCGCGCTGGAGATTGTTGTAGGCGTTGAAGGCGGAGGCGGATGCATCTCTCTCGTGGGAGTTATCCCCTTCTCCAAGCTCTCTCTTCCTCTCGACCTCCAGGTCCTCACCGGGATTGAAACGTTCCGCGCCCAGCGAGGAAGCTATCTTCTCGACCTTGGAGGGCATCTTTTCCTTGTCCGAGGTCACTACGACAGGTTTTCCGTGTTCGATTATCTTTTCGATTATCTCGTCGGGTGCCAGATGTCTCCCGCTTTCAAGGAGCTCCAGTTCGCCGTCGAGGTTGACTGCCGCTACTGCCGAGGTGCTGCCCGGGTCCACACCGACGATAAGCGCTTCCAGGGTTATCCCTCGCTGGAGGTTATGAGTTCGCGGATTTTCGAGGCCTTCTTCTCGCCTATCATCTCCACGTCCATTAATTCTGTCTCTGAAGCCGTAAATATCTTCTCGATGCTGCCGAACTCTTCCAGCAGGTTCTCGGCTATCTTGGTGTTCACGCCCGGGAGTCCAGCCACGACGAACTTTTTCAGTTCCTCCTCTGTTTTAGGCGACTTCTCGCCCCTTATCGCCACTTCACGGTCGTTCTCCTCCTGTTCCCGTTTCGCCAGCGCTTTAAGAGTCTCCGCGGTATCCTTCTCGTTCTCCGTCCATAGCACAGGCATCTCCAGGTCAAGGGCTATCGAGGCGAGGGCGCCCCTTATAGCGTTGGGATGCACGTCCCTGTGCGAGTAGAGGTCGTTCCCCTCTATCATGAGCACCGGCCGGTCGAACTGCTGGAGTTCCTGCAGCTGTGAGAAAAGACGGGAGTCCAGGATCGAGTCGACGAAGTCCTCCGCCGCCTTCCTTTCGACCGCGGTTCTCTCGGAAACTAAAAAGTCGGCGACATCCAGCCTCTTCTTCCGGACCTCGACATCCATCCTCGACAGTTCCTTGGCGACTGAGTTTTCGCGGTCGTCCGCTATTATCACCAGACCGGTGTCCTCCGAAGAAAAACCGTCGAGGGTCTTCTGTCCCTCATCGTTTTCACGTGTCTCGTCCTTCAACTCGTTCAACACCCTGTTCATGTTCTTCTTTTTGTGGTGGGCGCTCCAGTAGTAGCCCTCGTCTCTAGTGTTTTCGGCTATAAGCACATAAACCTTGCCTGATTCCTGTCTTCCTGTTCGACCCGCGCGCTGTATATCCCTTATCCCGGAGGGCACGGGTTCGTAGAACACCACGTAGTCGACCGCGGGTATGTCCAGGCCTTCCTCGCCTATAGAGGTCGAGACTATAACATCGTATTTACCCTCCTCGAACGCATCGAGCACCTCTATCTGCTGTGTCTGGGACATACCTTCGTCGCCCTGCTGGCCGATGAACTTGACAGCGCTGTGGCCTGAAAGGTTCAGTTCCTCCGCTATCTTTTCGGCGGAGGCCCGGTACTCCGTGAAAACTATCGCCTTTTCACCGTCCTCCATCTCGCCGAGTATCTCGACCAGTTTCTCGAGTTTGGGGTGTTCCTCACCCTTTTTCCTCAGGTACTCCACAAGCTGGCGGGCCTTCTGCATGTCTTCATCGTTTAACGCCCGGGAGGCGGCCTTGGACTCGTCCCTCTCCAGTCCACGTAGGTAGTCATAGCACTGGGAGACGCCCTGTGTCTCAAGAAGCTCGATTGCCTGGGAGATTTTTAAAGCGGTCGCGACGTGGGAGATAGCGGAGTAAAGCTTGGGGTCGTCGGCCTGCGACAGCCTGGAGCTTATCTCTCCCCTCATCTTCAGCAGGTCTGTCTTCTGCACACCGGATACAGAGTCTATCTGGCCCAGCGACTTCAGTTCCTTCAGCTGTGTTCTCTTGGCGGACTCCATCTTCTCCTTCGCGGTCTCGAACCTGTTGTTCAGGGAGACATAGGTCCAGTCTATCTCCTTCTCCTGCATGTAGGGCTCCACGTCCGGGTCGTCCTCTGTCCGGACCTCAAAGTTGTCGATGCCCAGGTTGTCGGCGACCTCCATGATCTTCTCCTTGTCGCCGCCGGGAGATGCCGTTAAGGCCATGCGTTGACAGCCCATCTTCTCGCTTATGAAGACGTAGCTGTACTCTCCCGTGGCCCTGTGCGCCTCGTCGAATATCACAAGCGAGAACTCTCCACGGGGGACCTCGTTCGCGATCAAATCGTTTTCCACCACCTGGGGGGTGGCGAAGAAAACATCCTTCTCCCGCCAGAGTTTATAGCGGTCATCGGGCCTTATCTCCCCGGTCATAACTTTCATCCGTTCTTCCCCGACCTCGAGTAAATCCAGGAACGTCTTTCTGTGCTGTTCAACGAGGGGTTTCGTCGGCGCCAGGAACATCACTTTCCCCTCCGGTATCTTCCTGGAGGCCACCATCGCGGCGATTACCGTCTTCCCCAGTCCTGTGGGCAACACCACAAGCGTGTTCGAGTCCATCGAGTTGGCAGCGATGACCTCCTGGTAGACCCGGGACTCGAGTTCATCGGTTTTGAGAACGCTCTCCATACACGAAAAATTGGGGCTGAAAACTATAAACCTTCGACTTCACTGGAAGCCGATCTGTGGCTCGTCCCGGGCAGTCTCGAAGCTCTGTATCACACGGAAAACGATGTTCACTCCGAAGAAGAATATCGCCGCCGCCTTCAGGGTGGTGCCCGTTATGGGGATCCCGGTCCTCACTATGACCACGGTCAGGTAGGCCAGGGTGTAGACTGCCCCTGCCGAGGAAACCACGAAGGCCACGCTCTCCGGCCATCTATGGTTGAAATCCATGTATCCGACAAACGCTCCCACGCCTACAAGAAAGTACGCCGCCTTCCGCTCCATCGGGCCGAGCGCCGAGTTCATGAGGAGTGTTATCCCCGTGGACATCCAGATAATCGCATTACCCACGGAGGTGTTCCATCCCAGACTCTCGTGCTTGTACCTCCCGAAGTAGAGCTCTATCACTATCCCTCCAATTATGACCGGTAGAAGGGAGGGCAAAAGTTCCGGATGTCTCACCGGGGCGTAGACGAACCGCTCCAGAAGGTACGGCACACTGGATCCTCCTGTTATGCTCACGTTATCAGTCCTCGAACGCGTCCGGTGTTCCGCCGGCGTGCCACGACTTCCTCGGCCTCATCTGCACAGGGTACACCCGTTCCGAGTTGTCGTCCAGTATCAGACCGGTGCCGGCACGGTCAGGCAGCGAGTCGATGTAGTGCTCCAGGTCATACCGCATGTAGGTCTGCATTATCTCGCCCAGCGCGTCGATATCCTGTTTCGCGGTCAACCGGTGGGAAAGAAGTACGTCGCACTGGGAGAGCGCGTTAGGGTGGAGCTTCGCGGGCTGTTGCGTCGCCAGTGCCAGCGAGACTCCTGGTTCACGGCCGATCTTCACCCATTCAAGCAGCGGGTCGGATGCCGGCGTCTCACCCTTGTTCGGCAGGAATTCGTGGGCCTCGTCTATAAGCATCCATACTATAGGCATCTCGTTCTCCTCCAGGCCCTGCATCTCGTTTAGTTCCTCCATACGGCGGGCCTCCATTCTTTGACGCAGGATACGTTTCGCGAGTATCCCCACGATGAGGCCGCGGACCAGTTCATCGTACATGGAGACATCCACCACCGATAACTCGCCGCGGGTGGTGAACTGGTCGAGTGATGATTCGTCGCCGAATATACCCCACTCCTTGGCGTTCATGAACCGGTTTTCCAGGCCCTTCACCGTTTCCTCTTCAAAGTCGAACTTCTCCAGGCCCTCCATTATCATGTCCACATCATAGTCTGTGCCGAACTTTTCTTTCAGCGTCGATATAACACGTTCAAGCAGTATGCCGCGTTTCGAGTTCAGTTCGATGTCGAACGCCATCGCCCAGTCTCGCGCCACGAGTTCGCCCGGGTTGATGGTGAAGGTGTCGTCGTAGGGCATCTCCTTCTTCTCGAACTCCTGGACCTCTCCCTGCGGTATGTACACCTGGGCGTCGAACGCCTCCGGTTTCATGTCCCATTCCTCCAGCATTCCCGCCGCCCTTTCGTTCGGACGTGTCATCGACCAGTATATCCCCATCGAGTCTATCATTATCGTGGACAGGTTCTGTGAAACATCCGCGTTCTGGAGTTCCTCCGCTATAGTCCCCATCGAGTACGATTTACCGGTTCCTCTCTTGCCGAAAATCCCCATGACGTGGGGGCGCGCCAGATCGAAGTATATCGGGTTGGCCTTGTGTGCCTCCTCGTTCTCTCCCACGAGATGTTTGCCTATCACGCCGGTCCCCTTCAGACCGTGTTCTTCGCGGTCCTCCTTGTCCCGTCCGACAGAGATCTTCGGCATGTGAACGTTTTCCCTACAGCGGAATATAAAATCTTCATGCGAAGGACAGCACGACCGCGATTATCGACGTCCCCATCGTCAGCAGCCAGATGAAACCGCTCCAGCGGAGGATGTAGGCGCCATCAAGGTCTCCCGAGGGTATAAGCGAGTAGTCGAGCGGCATCGCCTGGAAGAACGCGAACAGTGCGAACGCCTGCGCCACACCCATCAACGAGTAGCTGTAGAACACCGCCCAGCCGATTAGAAGGGAAACAACCGCGGCGAGATGGAACCAGAACTGCCTCTTCATCCACACCGAGTCGGTGGATTTGCCCCACTGCTCGTATTTTTTGCTGGACATGTTCGAGTAGACCGGGAACAGTAACAGTACCGGCCAGCCGGTTAAAACCGCGAGAATCGCGCCGAAAAGCGTTGTAATAGCGCCCTGTCTTGAGACGCTGAGGTCTGAGTAGGACTCCATCCACTGCGCTATAAGCCTCATACCGGCCTCCCTTACAAGAAGTACAAGTGCTCCAAGCCCCAGGTAGTATATCGCGGCGTTTACCGTGTATTCATGGTAGAACGATGCGAAGGCCGCTCCCAGCACTACAGAAGCTATGACGAAGTTCTTGACGTCCTGCATGTCGGCGTGGAAGGCGGTCGCCATCGTTTAACTTTTCGCGGCGCTGATTAAAAAACCGTTTTTATCTAGAGCTGCATCGCGGTGGCGAGCTGTTCAACCGAGTAGTGCTCCGAGTCACGGAAAATCTCCGGGTACTGCTTTATCTCGTCCAGGTGCAGCCCTGTCTCCCCGGCTTCGTAGGCCTCAAGTATGGCGTCCCAGGGCACCATGTATGCCTTTCTTGAACGGCCTCTCCCACGTTTCAGTTCGACGGCGAGGAAGCCTTTCCGGCCAGAACGCCGGAGGAAGTCCGTGATCCTCTCCACCTGGTGGCCGTTGTCCGATACGGAAAAATGCTGGGAGAAGTAGAGCTTGTTGGTCGACGAGGTCTTAACCGACTTGTTCTCGATGGCCAGGTAGAACATCTCGTGTTCCGAGTCCACCAGCACGTCGCACAGCTGGGATGAGAAACGGTGCTGTTTCTTTCTGTGGGCGATACCGTTTATCCCCTCCTCCTCGAAGAAGTTGTTGAATGCGTTGACTAGCTCGCGTTCGAAGTCGGTCATGTATCCTTTTTCTCACCGCTGGAATAAAACTGTTCATCCGGGGGGCTGGTTCAATCCCTGCAGAGACTCCCTTACCTCTGTCATCATCAGCTGCGTGCTCACGCTGACGTTCAACGCCAGCATTATGTATGAAAGCGCCAGGAACACCACTATCGCGGCGGCGTAAACTCTCCAGGAAAGCTCCAGCTGGCTGTCCAGCCATTCCCGTGTCCTCGGTATCGACAGGAGAATCCCTGCGGCAGGCGGCAGCAGCGAAAACAGCAGGACGGACAGGTAACCGATACCGGTGGATACGCTCGTGATGGTCATCCACGCCACCTTCACTCCCTGCGCACCGAGTATAAGGAATATCGCGGTCGACAGGGCAGAGAAAAGTCCAGAGGCCATGACTTCCTTCTCAGGGAGCCTTTCCGTGTCCATGGGATAGTTTAGAGAGCCCGGACTTAAATATGTCAGAACTGGGTTAGACCGGTCTGCTCCGCAGGTTTCAACACCTTCCCGGAGGTAAAGGCGACCGCTCTCCTGCCATCGCTGATCATCTGGCCCTTCACGTGTTCTATATCGGGCAGGAGACCTGTGCGGTCCACAGTCTTCGCCCGGAACTCTTTTTCTGCGTTTATGCTCCGGACTTCGCCGGACAGGCCGTGTTCGTCCATCAGTCCTGAAAGCCGTGGCTCCGCGGCCTCCAGCTTGTGCTCTTTCCGTATCCTTTCCGGTATCCCCTCGGAGGAGATCTCCTTCTCTCTTTCCAGCGCCCCGTCACCGGTCAGCTCCGAGAAGACCTCGACGGCATAGTCCGCGCCCTGTTCCAGCCACCGTTCTTCTAGACGGCCGGTGCGGGCGACGCCGACCTTTACTTTTTCACCGGCCTGCGCCAGGTATACGCTGTACTCCGCGTCGAAACCCGGGCTCGCTTTACCGGTCCTCCAACCGGTGTAGATGTCCTTTTCCCGGCATTCCCGGCACTGGTCTCCCGTCTCCAGTTCACGGAACCCGGGGCAGGGAACGTGCTCTCCCATGTCCCTGTGGTAGCCCGTGCAACGCCTCTCCTTCCCGATCTCGTACTCCAGTTCTCTGCCGGTTTCCAGGGGCACACGGTCGAATCCGTCGGGGGAGGCAAGTACCAGTACAGGGTCGGGTGTCCATGCGACCTTGACGATGGCTCTCATCGCAGGGCCTCCTGCAGCGGTTTTTTATGGGCGGCACCGACGAACGCCACGATATCTCCTTCAGTATCTTCTCGCACGTGCTCCAGCGCGGCTATCATCGCTCCGTTGCGCTCCTCCATGAGTACCTGGTGGAAGCCCGGGAACTCGTCCCTTAACTCATCCACAAGCAGCTCCACCTCCTCTTCACGGGGTATCTTCGATATGTCAAACTTTCCGCGGAGGAAAAATCCGGCAACAAGAGATGCGACCGCCTTCACTTTTTCCTTCCGCCTTATCGATCTTAACCGCCGGACAGTCGTCTGGATGTCCTGGTCGATTAACGCGACCTCTCTGCCCTCGCTCACCGCTTTACGGTAGGCGTAGAGCATCTCCTCTCCAGGCATCAGGCCGGTCTTCTTCCCGATAGAGTCCTGGAACCTTTTCAGGAGGCGGAGCATCAGTGGCCCTCCAGAACGTTTTTCCCCTGTCTCAAGAGCTCTCAGCCTCAGAATGTCGAGTTCGAGCGCCACGACGTCCGGGTCGTGTTCTTCAAGCGCTCTATCGATGACGTCAAGGCTTTCCTGGGAGACATGGGATGTGCCGTAGATGTGTATCATTGTGTTAAAAACAGCGGGTTCCCAGGGGTCGACGCCTTCCAACGGTCGGTGAGTCCTCGAAGGGCTTCAGATCCGCCACCCCCCGAACAGCCTGCACGGTGCTTAGGGCTGCTCCCGTCAGGGCCTGGCCCGGTTCACACAGTGCAGACTCCCGGAGGACGGACCCTCGACAGCCTCTTCAGAGGGCCGACCGCCGGAAGTACACCTTCCCCTGGTTTTCGGCCCCTGCGTGTAGAGGATTTCAGGTTACAGGCGACCCCGAACCGCCCGGCCTACCCATAAAGACAAAGACATGTTGGTAATGTTAAAAGTCTACTCGGTTTACTGGCGCGGGAGTTTCTTCTTCCACTCGGAGAGCAGGTTCTCCGGTAACAGACCAACCACTATAAGCCCGAAGATCACGAGGTACAGGAGCGGGGTGAAATCTATCACCGTGACGATCTTCTCCGTGCGGTATACCGTGGCCATGTACGCCGTAAAGGTCAGGCCCACAAATGTGGAGAGAAGGATAAGTATACCGCCCCGCATCCGTTCCCTTTCCATCAGTATGTAGTAAATCAGGGCCGATGCCAGGAACGTCAGGTAGTAGACGGGATTCCCCTTGAGCCCTGAAGAACCGACAAGCAGGGTGAAGACAAGCATTATGATTATCAGGAACTCCTTTCTCCGGTCCTTTTCATCTGGTTGAAGCCAGATATCGCCCATGACAAGAACTGCGGCGAGGGTTTTAAAGAAACTATTGAATCTCAGATCTCGAACTCCATCCCTCTCTGCACTATCCCGAATCCCTTATCCTCGAGCTCTTCACGTTCCTCGGAGTCCTCCTGGAGGATCGGGTTGGTATGGTTCATGTGGGTGAAGTATATCTCCGTGGAGGAGTCCCTGAACAGTTCCATGGTCTGTGTCACCGTCGGGTGAGGCACCTCCTCGTAGCGGTCGAGCTCCTCCTTCTCCCAGAAACAGCCGTCCACTATGGCGATGTCTGCTTCTCTCACCGATTTCTTTGCCTCCTCGGTCCACTTGTCCAGGTCAGTGACGTAGTACACCTTCTTTTCTCCGCCCTGGATCATGAAGGAGAGGGCGTCGGCATAGTCTCCACGGTGTACCACCTCTCTGGGTTCGATGTGTCCGCCTTGCAGTTCGATGGTCTGTCCATCCTTGACGGTGTGGACCTCTACGTTCTCCCGGTCCAGCAGCCGCCGGAACGGATCGTTCTGCTTCATGTAGTGCTCCGCGTCGTCGGTGCAGTAAACGGGGACAGAGTTGGCGTCAAGCGAGGACTCTCCGAGCCACAGAAGCCCGGTTATGTCGCCTAGATGGGTGTGGGATACGAAAACCCCGTCCAGGTAGTCTCCCTTTATCTGGTAGCGGATGTCAGGGCTCGCACCTATCATGTACCGGATCGAATCCTCATCATCGTTCTCCTTCAGCATCACCGCGTTGACATAACGCTGTTTCTCCGGGTTCTCCCTTGCTTCCTCGCATACCTCGCATCCACAGCCCAGGTGCGGAACCCCGCCGTCCTGGACGTTTCCCAGTATCTCAAGCTTCATGTCTTCCCCCTTGAAAACCAACTTTTTAAATCACCTTTCTCCTGAAATAATAAAAATCCGACACGTCAAGCCGTATTGAGCGGACTCCTAAGAGGTTTTAAAGGAGTTAAAGCCCGGATAAGAAGGACAACAGCGATTATATCTGTTTGTTCATTACTTCAGAACTTTTACCGGCTCCTCTCTGTCCAGACCAGAGAAAGCCTAACCGTATTTAAGACTGGAACCAAATCGCCAATATAGCGGCGGGATGGCAGACTCGCACCCGGAAGGTGATTGCACTGCAAACCCGTCAAAACATGCCGGGATGGCAGAGTAGTTATGCAGCCGCCTGCAGCACCTCAAGTCCCGAGAGGGACGGGGACCAAGAAGAGCTCCACTCTTCGATTCAGCTAGCGGCGTACCGGGGTGCAAATCCCCGTCCCGGCTTTAACTGGGATACAGATCGCTGGAACGGATCGACTGCCGTTCCGTGCGGATAACCGTCCCGGCTTCACTGACAGAGAGGGCGCCGATGACAGCTGACATCGACACTGCGATAGCCGTAGTCTTCACGGGGGAAAAATACCTGGTGATGAAACGTGCCCCGGACAAACCCACCTTTCCCGGCGTATGGGAGTTCCCCGCTGGCATCGTTGAAGAGGATGAATCCCCGGAAGAAGCTGTTCTACGCGAGCTTGAGGAGGAATCCGGCCTGGCGGGTGAGATAGTCCGCAGGGGTGAACCGTTCGAGGACGATCGGGCCGAGGGCCGGTTAAGACACCACCCCTTCCTCGTAGAAGTCGATTCCAGGGATATAGAGCTCTCCAGGGAACACGTCGAATATCAATGGATAGAACTGGAAGAACTACACTCGCTGAAAACCAGGGAGAACTATACTGATGTTGTTGAAGCGGTGGGGATTTCGCTGTGAAGGAGCCGGAAGTCGTAGAAGTTGCGACCGCGGTCACCTACAACCCGGAACGGGAAGAGTTCCTGCTTCTAAAACGCGCGGATACGCACGAACCTTTTTCCGAGAAATGGGAATTCCCTGCAGGGATGATTGAAGGAGAAGACCCCAAGCATGCAGCGTTGAGAGAGCTTGAGGAGGAAACCGGGTTGAAAGGAGAGTTCTTGAGAGAAGGGAAAAGGTTCAACGTGGACACGGGAGGAGATACCTACCGGGTTCACCCTGTTCTCGTAGCCGTCAACTCGGAAGAAGTCGAGCTCTCACGGGAACACGTCGACTACCGCTGGGTCTCGAGGGATGAAGCGCTGGAGATGGATACTGTTAAAGGCTTCCGGAAAGACCTGGAAAACGTGGGTGTGATAGATGGCTGAGTTTCCCGTGGCCGTGACCGGTATCGTTACAAGGAGAGGGAAAATCCTGGTGGGAAAAAAGAAGGGGTCCGACTCCCCAGGCGAGGAGTGGCGCCTACCCGGCGGCCGTCTGAAAGAAGACGGAGACCTCGAGGAGACGTTGAAACAGAATATAGAGGAAGAGACAGGGCTCGAAGTGGAGGTACACCAGATAGTGGACGCCTACTTCGACGAGGATACAGGCTCTCTCGAGGCAGTTTACCACTGTGAGGCTGAGGGAGAGGCTGAACCTCTTGACATGGAAGAGGTACGCTGGGTGCAGCCCGGAGACCTTGAACAGGAACTGGGAGAGAACGCTGCCCAGGTCTTTTCCGAACGGGAACGGATGGAAGACTTCCGGGAAAAACTGGAGAAAATGCCGACTTTCTAGAACCCGGTTAAATTCAAACTGATACGACGACCCCCGAAGCCGTGGATATTCATCGGTCAGGTTTTTAAGAATTCCACGACCATTCCGGGGTATGAGCAGTGGTCGTTTTTGTCCGTGTCGCTGAACAGGTTTCTCTAGAACCAGTGGCTGGGCTGCTCGAAATCTTTAACCGTGTTCTGACGAGGTTTAAACCATGGCGCTGAAACTTTACAACACCCTGAGCCGGGAGAAAGAAGAGTTCAAACCGATAGAGGACGGAAACGTAAAGTTTTACTCCTGTGGACAGACGATATACGACGATCTACACATAGGAAACGCCCGTGCCTACGTGGTCTGGGACACTCTTACGCGTTATTTAAAGTGGAAAGGCTACTCGGTGCGTCACGTCCAGAACATAACGGATGTCGGACATCTAACCGATGACGGCGACCAGGGAGAGGACAAGGTGGAGAAACGCGCCTCGGAGCTGGGTATGGAGCCGATGGAGCTCGTCGAGACCCAGATAGAACGTTACTTTGAAGACACCGCAGCTTTAAACGTCCAGCGCCAGGACATCGTACCAAGGGCCACCGGCCACATAAACGAGATGATTAACTACGTCCAGAAGATACTGGACAACGGCTACGCCTATGAGAACAACGGCAACATCTACTTCGATGTTGACTCGTTTGCGGAAGACTACCCCTACGGCGACATGGCGAAGAAAGATCTCTCACAGTTAAAGGAAGAGGCTGTGTCCCGCGTCGACCCGGACGACAACAAGAAAAACCAGTACGACTTCGCGTTGTGGCTTAAAGCGCCCGAGGAGCACCTGATGAAGTGGGACGCCGAGTTCCATGTCGACGGCGAACTCGTGG
>JBDGSE010000012.1:0-25280 GCA_042217695.1 Candidatus Nanohaloarchaea archaeon
GTAACTTCCGTTGGAAGAAAGTTCGCGTTCGCCGAGATCGAGGAAGAGGTCTAGAGCTTTTCCTCTCTTTACAGACCGTGCACAGCGGTCTGAATCCCGATTCTTTTTAATCAGACGACACTATGACCCGCCACATACTTGTTAGATACGGTGAGATAGGTACCAAATCGGAGCCTGTCCGGGGAAACATGGAGAGCCGTTTGAGGCAGCGGGTAGAAGACCGGCTGGAGTTCGAAGAGCTTGAATACGATCGCGTGGGAAAACACCACGGAAGGATAATCGTACACGACGTGGAAGAATCCGCGGCAGAGCACATAGCAGAGCTACCCGGCGTCTCCTCGGTTTCCCCATCGTTGAAGACCGACGCATCCATCGAGGCCCTGGAGGAACTCGTGGAAAAGTTCGAAATCGGGGACACATTCGGGGTCGACGCCTCGACTGCGAACACCCAGATGTCCTCGCAGGAGCTGGAAAGAGAACTCGGGGCCCACGTAGAGGAGTTAACCGGTGCCAGCGTCGACCTGGACAGCCCTGACACCTGGGTAAAGGTAGAGGTACGGAACAGGGAGGCTTACATGTTCACAAAGACTCTCCGGGGTCCGGACGGGTATCCCGTGGGTTCGGAGAGCGGGCTTGCAGCTTTGATAAGCGGGGGCATAGACTCGCCCGTTGCCGCCCACGAGGCCATGAAACGTGGCTCGGATATAACGCCGGTATACTTCTACAACAAACCTATCGCAGCGGAGGACCACCTCCTGAGGTTTCTATCCGCGGTAAATGAACTGGAGCGTTTTCACCCGGCCAAGAAATGGGAGTACTTCGTGGTCGATATGGAGGAGGTCAACCGGGAGCTGATGAAGGTTGGCCGCGGCAGGATGGTGCTGCACAGGAGGATAATGTTCCAGGTGGCCGAGAAGATCGCCGAAAAGGAAGGCCTGGAGGGAATCGTCACAGGAGAATCCATGGCACAGAAATCATCCCAGACACCTTCCAACCTGTCGAGAACCTCCTCAGCCGTGGAGAAACCGGTACACCGGCCGCTTCTGACATCCAACAAGAACGAGATCGTTGAGAAGGCGAAAGACATAGGCACCTTCGAGGATTCAACCATCGACTCCGCGTGCAGGACACTGTCGCCGGAAAACCCGGCCACAAGCATGACCGATGAGAAACTCGAGGAGCTGGTCGAAAAAGTCGATGAAGCACAACTTGTAGAGACCGCGCTTGAAAACTCTGAGAGGCACGAACTCTAGGAAAAACGTTCTCCCTTTCCCCCTGCCGACCCTTCATAAAGATATCAATAAAGTTTTTATATGCTACAGTCCGATGAAAGGACTTATGTCACTGAAAGAGACCAAGGAAGAGGCCGAAGCCGTACTTGACTCCGCCGAGATGACCCTTGAGACTTTTCCCCAGGGGGGCGAAACCAGGAGAGAACTTGAACGGAAAGTCCGGGAACTTGAATCAGAGCTGCAGGACGCCGACTCGGAAAGCGAGCTGAAGAAACTTATCCGGGATATCCGGGACCTTATGGAAGACCTTCAGGAAGAAGGCATGGAGACCGACCCGATGGGACCCGAGAGCATGGAAGACGACATGCCGCCGGAAGACGACGTACCTCCGTTCTAGGCGATGACACGCGAACTGGACGTCCGGAGACACGAGGTAAACGCGCTCAGGAGATGGCAACAGCACGTCCACCCTGCAAGGGTCGCATTCAACATATTCTTTCTTACTCTTTCCAAATACCTGCCTCTACGCATCAAGAACGTCCTGCTGAGAGCGCTGGACCTCAATATAGGGAAGGACTCGGCCACAGGATTCGGGGTCACATTCGACATCCTGTTCCCCGAGAAGATTTCCATCGGTGAGAACACAACTCTCGGCTACGGGACAACGATACTTGCACATGAGACCACGCAGGACGAGTTCCGGACCGGCGACGTAGATATAGGAGACAACGTTCTCATAGGCGCGAACACCACTGTTCTGCCAGGCGTGACGATAGGAGACGGCGCAACTGTGTCCGCGAATTCCCTGGTGAACCGCGACGTAGAGCCCGGAGAGTTCGTCGGAGGAGTCCCTGTCAGGAACCTCGATGAAGACAGTATATAGCCGCGGCCAGTAGAGTTAAAGAAAACGCGGCGGCCATCGCCGGACTCACGGGATGCGTATGCTGGGCGTGGATCCAGGTATGCGTGTCCAGCACGTAATCCGCCGCGTCATTCACCAGTACTACGCCCGCAGCAGCCAGTAAACCCTTCATCTCGAACCCGCCGTAGTCCAGAACCAGGAACGCCTGTAAAGCCATCAACAGGTGGGAAAGGAGCAGGAAAAGGTACATCGCTGTCGAGTTCCCCGCGAAAAACGTTTCGAAGTAGAACAGCAGCACGAAAACGGTCCACAGCCCGTACTTGAAGTTGGCGATGAACGCCAGCGGTTCAAGAAAGAGACTTCCGCGGCCCCGGAGGAAATACAGGAGAGAGAACGCCATCAAAAGTGTCGCAAACGGGGAATCCGGTACAAACAGCCAGAGCGCCGGAGCGGTCTCACGGAACTGCGGAAGGTAGTAGTAAAAACCGAACAGTGCGCCGAGGACGTTCGCAAGCGCGATAGCAAGAACAGGTTTCCGGTCCAGCACCTTCTCCCTCACTGTTTCAGGAAAAACCTGTAAATCCATCACTGTACACTCCCCATTAACTGTATTAGAAACCACAGGTTACTGCGCGGGCTGACCGGTGTTTTCAGGTGGTCCGCCAGCCTCGGCCGGCGCTCCAGATCCTTCACGCGGACCTGACTCGGAGATGACCGGTATCAGGTTGTAGCCGCCCGTACCCTTCTCCACAACGGTTATGTCGAAAACGAACTCCACGGTCTCGTTCGGCGCGACAGTGAAAGGCTTCGTGATCTGCAGCTTCTGGCTCGGGACCTTTACATCTACCTGGTGGCCGTCCACAGTTCCATCCACGTTCGCAACGTAAAGCTCTATCTTGCTGTAGTTGCCCGGTTCAAGCGGGTAGTCTTCGAGTATAGCGGTCGCGTTGTCGCCCTGCACTCTGGTCAGGTCAACCGTTGGAGTCCCGTTGAAACCTACCACGGTGAAGCCTCTGCTGGAGTTAGTACCGTTCCCGGCGGAGTGAATCCTCATCCTCGAGAAGGACACGTCCAGCTTCCCGAACTGCCCGATAGCGGACGGCCGGTCGGATATAAGCAGGCTGAACTCTCCCATCGAAACTCCTTCCCCGTCCGGAGTGCCGGAAGGGTTGAACAGGAAGAACAGCAGTACCAGTACAACAGCGGCACCCGCAACAAGGTAACCGGTTTCGATCTCCATGATAACTTCTTGGATTCCCTGCCTGATAAATGAAGGGGTAAAAAATAAACGCCGGCGCCCGGATTACTGAACGAACTGCCAAGCGAAGCAGTTCACAGTTCTAAACAACAGAACAAAAAACGCCGGCGCCCGGATTTGAACCCGAAGCTCGCCGCAAGGGAGCTTCTAAAATCAAATCCAAGCTTAGGCGTGAAACGCCGGCGCCCGGATTTGAACCGGGGAGGGACGGGTATGTCCCAGCAGATACTTCGGAAACTTCTGAAAGTTTCATCATCATAAACCGCACTCCGCCTTGCTCCGGCGGCTTCCGGTTTACTCTGCGCATCTGCCGAAAGCCATGCATCGCATGGTTTGACATGATCGAACTTTGTGAAGTTCGCTCGAATCTGCCGCGTTCGGCCTGACTCCGCCACGCCGGCGTGATGTAACTCTATGAGGTGTAGGGTGCGTGAAGTTTTAATAGCTGAAGGATTTTGGGTAGAGCTTAAAGTCTTTCCCCTCTTAACAGGGGTTATGCGCTACGGTTCAGTGATCTTTGACATGGACGGCGTGATACTGAATTCGCTGGTGGAGAACGAGAAATGGAAGTTTGACGCGGTACGACAGGCGTTAAAGGAGAAAGGGGTCGACCCGGAGGGCATGGACCGGGACGAACTGAGGGACATCCTCGGGGACAGAGGTTACTCTGCGGTCGTCAAGAAGTCCTCGGAGCTCGGCCTGAATCCGGGAGAGATATGGCAGCGAGTGGCGGAAACCACGACCCATGCCCGGCTACAGCAGATCGAGGACGGGAAGTTCGAGCTTTATCCGGGTGCGAAGGACGCTATAGAGCATCTATACGATGAAGACACCCAGATGGCGGTCATAAGCAATGCGCCGGAATCCGCGGTGGAGGCCACTATGCGGATGTTCGACCTTAAACAGTACTTCGAGTTCTACCTTGGCGTGAGAAACTTCGAGGATCTACAGGTGCGGAAACCTAACCCCAACCACCTGGAGCTGGCAAAAGCGGAGCTGAAGAGAGATCCGATGGCCTACGTCGGTGACGCGGAAAACGATGTAAGGGCCGCGAAGCGAGCTGAACTGGCATCTATCTGGGTGAACAGGGCGCGCGAGGAGATCGATATTGAGCCGGACTACGAGATGCAGAGGCTTGAGAGGCTTCCGGAGATAGTGGACGGTTCTAGCTGATGTATTCGACAAAAGATAGTTCTCCAAGGTCTTCCCTGGCGACCTCCTCCCATTCCTCACCCCATTCCGGAAAGTAGCTGTCGCCCTCGTACTCTTCATGTATCTCTGTCAGGACCATCCTGTCCGCCTCGTCGAGAGCCTGCTCGTAGACCGAGGCACCGCCCGCGACATAGACCTGGTCGTGGCCCTCCGCGAGTTCCCATGCCTCTTCAAGGTCTCCGGCTACTTCTGCGCCGTCGAGTTCCTCCAGTGTCTCGGATAGAACGATGTTGTCGCGGTTGTCCAGCGGCCTGTACTGCTCCGGTATCGACATGTACGTTCGACGCCCCATCACCACAGGGTTCCCGGTAGTGGTCTCGCGAAAGTGCTGCATGTCCTCCCGGTAGTGCCACGGTATGTCCCCGTCTTCTCCTATGACACCGTTCTCGGCTACCGCCGCGATTATTATCTTCTCCATGTTATTCCGCCACCTCGAAGTTTATCCCGTCGTACGGGTTGTATCCGCTAAGTTCAAAGTCTTCGAACTCCAGGTCCTCGAAGTGTCTGTCCGCTATCTCGAGTTCAGGGCGTTCCCGGGGTTCCCTGGAGAGCTGGAGTAGAAGCCCGGGCACATGATCGTAGTCCTCCTCTTCTTCCTCAGGCGCTTCCTCGAGCAGCCAGTCCCTGACCTCCAGGAATTCGTCACGGTCATCGACTCCCGCGACCCTCTCCTGTAACTCCTCCAGGTTTTCGTCTTCGGAGTACCATTCGGCGCGGTCGCCTTTACCCAGGTAGATGTGCGCGTCGTCTATGGTGTGACCGAGTTCGCCCTCCTCGAAACCTGTCTCGTTCGACATTATCTTTGTCATTATGGAGTAGCCGGCGATGTTGAACGGGATTCCCAGGGCGATGTCACCTGAACGTTGCGTGAGCGAGACGTTTAACTCGTCGTCGATAACGTTCGGGTGGAACGTGTAGTGGCAGGGCGGCAGTCCCGAGGCGGCAGCGTTCGCCGGGTGCCAGGCGTTTATCGGCAACTGGCGGGAGTACGGATCTTTCTCCGGGTTTTCGCCGTTCAAAGTATCGATGACGTAGCCGAGCTGGTCAAACACCAGCGAGCCGTCCTCCTCGGTTACCCAGGGACTTCCCTCATCGACCCAGGTCTCGCCGTCGAGCTGTGCCCCCTCTTCAGGGACGGGATAACGCCTCCAGAACCGTCCATACGCGGTGTCGAGGTGTCCCTCTTCGTCGGCCCATTCGTCCCAGATACCGGTCTCCTCCCGCAGGTTGCGTATGTGTTCCTCGCCGGAGAAGTACCAGAGTATCTCGTGTATCAGCGAGTTCCACCGGAACCCGGACAGATCTTTAGTGGTCAGAAGCGGAAACCCGTCGTCCAGGTCTATCCTGTAATGCTGGTTGGGTGCCGCTAAAGTAGGCACATCAGTCCGGTTTTGTTCGTAGCTTCCGTTTTCGAGAACGTCTTCAACAAGTTCATGATACTGTTCCATCCATCCCCCCATGCTGTTTTGGTCCTCCAGCTACTTCAAATTTTCTCAGGACGGGAGCACAGGGTTTAAAAGGGTGGGCTCAGAGTGTATTGAAGGGTCTTACGATGTACGATGCAGCGATATTCGACAAGGACGGCGTTTTACTGGACTCTGTAGAGGACGGATTCAAATGGATGGATCGGATACGTGTAAGAGAAGCGGCCAGGATAGGTATAGATCTCACGATAGATGAAGCGGAGAGCATCGCCCACGCAAAATCTCGTGAAGAACTTGTCCAGTTCCTCAGAGAGAAGGGAATGAGCTGGAAACAGTTGATGGAGATAGAGTCCCGAGTAGAACGTGAGAAAAGAGGAAAGGTGAGAAACGGAGATATACAGCTTTTTTCACAGGTTCAAGATATTCTCGAGGGTACAAAACTGCCTAAAGCCGTCGTCAGCAACTCGCCGCGGACAACTACCGAGTTCGTCCTGAACTACTTCAACATAGACAGATACTTCGACGCGGTCTACGCGCCGGAACTGGATCCGTCGGGCTCGTTCCTTGACCGCAGGAAGCCGAACCCCTCGATGCTCCGCGAGGCTGTGAACGCCCTGGAGGCCCGGAACCCGGTGATGATCGGGGATACCTCCGCGGACGTCCGGGCCGCAAAGAGACTCGGTATAGACTCTATACTGGTGGACCGGCACGGGCTCAGCGATCTGAACCCCACACACCGTGTCGACAGTCTTTCCGAGCTGAAGAAGCTTCTTATGCCCCGGGCCGTGAGTTAAGCGCGGTGGTCTCCGCGAACCTTCTCGCTGAATCGTATACCATCATCGAAGTTATCACGGGTATGAGGAAACCCATCGCCCAGCCGAACGTTTCCAGGCTCTGTACAGGAGAGAATATCAGTGCGATGCGGACCGCCATGCCGACCGCGTAGAACAGCATGGCGTACATCAGGTTTCTCACCGCCAGCGTGCCCTCGTCCCGGAGGAACAGGTATCTCAACGAGATATCGCCGTGCTCCCTGACGTTCCTAACTACCTTTAAAGCGTAGTAGAGGACCGCAAGGTATATCGCGGCGCCGAAAAACGTGTAGCTGAGGTAGGCCCAGTTCACCGGAAACGCCACCACCATCGTATCACCAGCGCCAGTCCGAGTAGGCCACCTATAACCCAGGCCACGCGTCCCAGGCTGGTAAGTATAACGGTTTCAAGAAAGATATCGATGAAACCCAGGAAGAAACCCATGAACATGAAGAAAGCGGTTCCCGCGAAGATCTCGAAGTCGTAGACCGCGGCCTCAGGCTTCAGGTGGAAAGACGCCATCACCTCGTCCTCCGCGTCACTCAATCTTTTCACGACCCTGAATGTTATCGCCGCGGTTATCCCGGTTATCAGTACAAGCGCGGGCAGGAAGTACTGCCATCCCAGTGGGTTCATAATTTAATTGAGGTGCAGACCCTATTTTAAGATTCCAGTTTCAGGAATCTAATATGACTGAAGAAAACCGGTGCGCGAAATGCGGGGAAGAGGCGGTCATCTACCGCGAACATGAAGGGCGCGGACTCTGCAGGAAGCATTTCTCCGAGTCGATAAACAAACAGGTCAAGAGCACGATACGGGAAGGCTCGATAGTGGACTCCGGCGACAAAGTCGCGGTGGGGCTTTCCGGGGGAAAGGATTCCGCGGTGATGCTGGAGCAGCTGGTCGAGATCTTCGGGGAACGGCCGGATATCGAGATAGTGGGTGTCGCGGTCCACGAAGGAATCGACGAGTACCGTGACGAGTCGATATCCGCCGCCCGCGAGTTATGCGACGAACTCGGCGTGGAACTTCATGTTGGACGGTACTCGGACTACTACGACCTGGAGATGGACGATGTGGCGTACGCCGGCGAGAAAGGTAACTGCACCTACTGCGGTATTCTCCGCCGTGATCTACTTAACCGTCTGGCCCGGGAGATCGGCGCGGACAAGCTGGCGATAGGCCACAACCTGGACGACGAGGCCCAGTCGATAATGATGAACAACATCAAGGGGGACATGAAGCGGATGGCCCGTATCGGCCCGAAGACGCCTGTGGAACACGAAAAATTCGTTCCACGGATAAAACCGTTGAGAGACATCCCGGAGCGAGAAATCGCTCTCTACTCCCGGCTCCACGATCTGGGAGTCATCGACCGGTGCCCGTACGTACAGGAGTCCTCGCTCAGGCCTATGGTGAAGAGCTTCCTCAACAGGCTGGAAGAGGAGATGCCGGGCGTGAAGTACCAGATAGTTGCGAACGGGCGGCGCATCTCCGACCTGGTGGAGGAGAACCTGGACTACTCCGAGGAAGAAAACGAGTTGAACGAGTGCAAGCGCTGCGGCGAACCCTCTTCATCCGAGATCTGCCGGAAATGCCAGCTCCTGGAGGAGATAAAGATCGCGGCAGGTGAAAGCGACGAACACGATTATGCTCCCGGTGAAAAGCCGTAGTTGCCGGAAAGGCCCGGCAGTGGAGCGAACCAGTCTGTTATCTCCCTGAAACGTCTGTACTCTTTCTCCGTCATGCCGAATGCCTCGCCGTGCTGAGGTCTTGAGTCCTCGACATCTCTCGTGGCGACCGTGACATTGAAACCGTCCCTTACAAAGGTGGCTGTCGCTGGCTTCTTCGGGACCTCTACCGACACGTTTTCACCCTCCAGATCGGTTTCTCTGCTCCAGTTCTTGCCCTGTAGGACAACCCTGTCGAAGTAGAACTCCTGATCCCCGTAGGCCGAAAGACGGAACTCGTCACCCATCTCGTAATCGGGTAAACCGCCGTGGACCGGAAGCCTGAGCGAGAAGTTGCCTCTCCTTATGACGTGGTATCCCGTGGAAAGGTTTAACTCTGCGTGGATCCACGTGGCTTTTTTCTCGTAGGCCACTTCCTCACCGTCCACGTACAGAGGGTGGTGGCCGGAGCCGATCACGTTGAGGCCCGAATCAGAGCTGTAGTATACGGCCTCCACTGGCTTCATCTGGAATCCGCCGGGTATAAGGTAGGAGTCGTAGAACTCGGCCCGGAGCGTGTAGTTTGTAAACCTCTGTCTGGCGGTATCATTCCGGTACAGTTCATCGATGGCGCCCAGATGTTTGCCCAGGTTCAACCAGCCCTTGTACAGCACGGAGAAGGTTGCCGGATACTTTGTGTCTCTCTTGCAGGCGCCTTTAACCCTGGATGAGAGCCCACTGCATACAACAGATACAGAACCTTGGAAATCCGGTAAAGACTCGTTGGCCTGGAGAGCGGAGCTCACATACCCGCCAGTGAGGGTGGCATCCAGCAATCCTCTCCCCGCCACTTTAAGCCGTTTCTCCAGCCGTGAACCGGTTATCTCGCCCGGGCTCGAAATCCTCTTTTCCAGGTCGTTCTGCTCGTAAAAGGTTTCAAAGGCTGCCTCGGGGTACTCAGCGTCCTGGTTGACAGGGTCTGCCATCCGGTTGATGTAGAGTGAGAGGCCGGCTCCGGAGAGGTAGAACAGGAGTACAAGGAAGAGCAACCCGGCTCCGATTTTTTCCGCCGACGAACGGGATAGAAGCCTCTTCCTGAAGTCGTTAAGGTGCGGAAGGCTTCCGGCAGGCATACAGAAAGTTGTGAACGGTGATTTAAAGGTGTTGGAAGTCTTCAATCCCTGCCGACCGTCAGCACCGGGACCTCAGAGGTCCGCACGATCTTTTCAGTGGTGCTGCCAAGCAGCATCCGGTCTATACCGGTCCTCCCGTGGGTGCCCATGACCACCATGTCGATGCCTTCCTCCTGGACGTAATCGTTTATCTCGCTGTGCGGAGTGCCCTTGCGTACCACGGTTATGGCGTTTATACCCTGGTCAGCGGCCTTCTCCTCCAATTCCTCTGTGGTCTCCCTGCCAGCCTCCTCCAGTGCGCCCGAGATATTGGATACGAAGTCCGAGACGCTCTCTATCCGGATATCGGCCACGTACAGTATGTGAAGCTCGGCGCCGTACTTATCCGCCAGCTCTTTCGCGTGTTTGAATGCCTTTTCCGCGCCCTCACTGCCGTCGGTCGGCAGCAGAATTTTCTCGTACATCCTCTCCCCCCCGTTACATTATTGGAGGCGGAGCTATTTAGAAGTAAAGGAAAAGAAAGGTTAGAGGTTGAACTCCAGCGGCGTCTCACTGGAGATGTTGTCGCTGACCGGGCACCTCTGCTTTACCTCTTTCAGAAGCTCCTCTTCCTCGGCAGGGCTGTCCGTCTCCAGGTCCAGGTCGACCTCGATGGACTGGTAACCGGCTCTCGGTTCATCCGATTCACCGAAAAACTTCGCCGGGTCGAGGATTCCTTCAACTGAGAGATCAAGAGATTCTACTTCGACACCGCGTTCAGAGGCAACCTGACGCAGGGTAGCGTTCACACACCCCGATAGAGCACCCAGCAGGTATTCGACCGGGTTAGGTCCGGCGTTTTCACCGTTAAGGTCCTCAGGTTCGTCTATAACAAATTCAAAGTCTCTGACAGAAACCCTGGTTTTCGTGGCTGTTTTTCCTTCTGCTTCAACACTGAACTTCAGGCTTGAGTCTTCTGGCATATTATCTCTCTTCTCCGGGATGGTAAAAAACCCTTACTGTTTGAAACCTCCAACAAAAATGATTAGTTGGTAAACGAGAAAGAGTTCTCCATGGAGTTCGAGGTCGAGACCGGTTCCAGCGAGATCGTGGATATAACCAGCGAGGTGGAATCCCGGATCGATATAGAGGATGGGCTATGCCTGGTACATGTACCTCACACCACCGCAGGCCTGGTGGTGAACGAGAACGAGCCCCGCCTCCTGGAGGATATCGAGTCCACACTGGAAAGCCTGGTTCCATCCGGCGGCCACGAACACGACAAGATAGACGACAACGCCGCGGCCCATCTGAAGACGATGCTGCTCTCCAGCAGCGTCACTTTGCCGGTGGAAAGCGGAGGCCTGGACCTGGGAACGTGGCAGAGCGTTATGCTGGTCGAGAGCGATGGCCCGCGGACCAGAAAAATACGTCTGAAGACGCTAACCAGCAGGTAACCTCACCTTTTAATTCGTTCCCGGCTAATTCACAGAAACATGAGAGATGTCAAGGTAGAGGTTTTCTACTCGGAGACCTGCCCGAACTGCCCTGCCCAGAAAGAGCTCGCGAAAGATTTTGAGTCGGACGAGGTAAAGGTCACGATGACCAACGTCGCCAGAAAGAACATCAGGGCGAAGAAACACGGCGTGAAATCCGTTCCAACCACGATCATCAGTGGACCAGGTCTTGAACAGAAAAGCGGTTTCCGGGGGGTCATGTCGGAGGACAAGCTTGAAACAGCTATAGAGGTCGCCAAGGGAGAAAAAGACGAGGAAGCCCTTGAATCAAGCATAGGAGACAGTATAAAAAGTATAATGCCCTTCTAGAAAGGAAACAACTCGCCAAAGGTATGGAGAACTCCAGCGTATAAATCAGGGCGGCGGAGTCTCTTCTAGTAGTTTTTTTATCTCTGTAGCGCCTCGAGATTTTCCAGGCTTATTTTGAAGCCTCTGAGGGCCCTGAATATATTTTAGAATATTTTTAATAGCTCGAACACTGCTGAAACATATTTTATCAATCCCGGAGACGGGTTTAAAACCATAGAAAACCTTTTTAATCAGCAACTCATTCAAATTAAACTATGACAACTGTACTGTCAATAGAGGACTCTGGTTTTGAGAGAAAAGTGATTCAGAACGCACTTGAGGAGGAAGGATACGAATTCGTGGGAGCCAGTAATGCCGAGGAAGGTCTCGAAAAATACGAGGAGGTAAATCCCGACCTCGTGCTTCTCGACATCCGGCTCCCCGACAAGGACGGGATAGATGTACTGAAAGAGCTGCACGAAGAGTACTCCGACCCCAAGGTCATCATGGTCTCCATCGTCCGGGAGGAGGAGACCAAGGAAGAGGCAAGGGAGATAGGAGCCATTGACTACGTGGAAAAACCTGTCGAGGAAGATGAACTTATTGAAGCGATAGAAAACGCACTTTAGCTGGTAAAGATGGAAGCACTAGTAGTTGACGACTCTGCGTTCATGCGCAACATGATGAAACAGACCCTCAAGGACATGGATTTCGAGGAAGTCCACGAGGCCGAGAGCGGTGAAGAAGCCGTCGAAAAGCACGAAGAGGAAGACCCCGACCTCATCACTATGGACATCGTGATGGGAGAGATGAGCGGTATAGACGCCGTGGAAAAGATAAGGGCGGACGACGAGGACGTCACGATAGTCATGGTATCCGCGGTGGGCCAGGAACAGATGGTCGACGATGCGATGGACAAAGGCGCGGATGACTTCGTGAACAAACCGTTCGACGAGGAAGACATCAAGGATACGATTACCGAACTGATAGCCTAGGATCAGTGTTTCTGGGCCTTGTGGGACGCCAGACCTCTTTTACTGTCGAAGGTATCCCCACACTCGTCGCATTCGAACTCTTCTGAATCATCTTCTTCATCCTCCTCTTCACTTGTTTCATCGCCAGACTCTTCTTCGTCACTGGAGCCCTGGGAGGACTCTTCCGGGGATGACCCGCTTTCATCCCCAGAGCTCTCCTCGTCATTACTCACACGTTCGCGGGCCTTCTCCTCAACGTCGCTCTGAGAGACATCTTCGGACTCCTCTTCCTCGTCCTCTTCATCGGACATCTCGTCGCTTACCTCCTTCACAGCCATGGTCTCATGCTCCTTCAGACCGGCGATAAGGTCGAGTATGATTATCATCCTGTCGTCGAGGATGACAACCGCGTCCACGTATTTCCTGTGGATCTCCTGTTCGATTATCTCAGGGGCCTCCTTGATCCGGTCCATGTCGACCTTTTTAACCTCTTTAACGTCGTCGACGAGGAGTCCGGCAGTGGTTCCCTCCAGATCTATTATCACGATAAACTCGTTTTCCTTGGTCTTCATCTCGAACTTCTTTTCCAGGTTTATCAGAGGCACAGCCTGCCCTCTCACATTGGATATACCCTCGATAAAGTCGGGCACATTGGGGACGGAAATAACCTCCTTCTCCTCTGCCTTGATTATCTCTTTCACGTTTTCAACATCGATGGCGTACTCTTCTCCATTGAGTTCAAACACGAATATCTGGCGGCTTTCTGTCATGAGTAATCCCCTAGAGACATAGCTATACAAGAAAACTATGGCCCGGATTCCTTATAAAATATTTGAGCAGGCCCCCTCAAGAAAGATTTAAAATCTCGGGACTCAAATCTTGCATAAAGGCTAACGACCAGTTTTAAGCGATTATCATGAAGAAAGTCCTTGTAGCTCATCCAGACTCCGATGTGAGGTTAGAATTCTCAAAGAAACTTGATAAATTCGATAGTATAGAGATAGTCGACAAAGTAAGGAACCCTAGAAACTTTTTTGAAGAAGTAAGGAGATCAGAGCCGGACGTAGTTATACTGGGCTCCAAATTCGACACTATATCAGGTCTGGATCTTCTGGACCGGCTTATGAAGACAGAACCTGTCCCGGTCCTGGCGATAACTACCGAAGACGAGCTTGAGCAGGAAGAAGCCGTCCGGGCACTCTCATACGGGGCTATCGACCTTGTTGACCCTGAAGAGTCGGCGGAAGAAATCAAGGGGCTTATAGAGATAGCTGCGGAGGCAGAGACCACTCCATACTGGGAGGAACTGGAGACAGACATCCCGGAGCCCTCTGAAGACTCTGAAAAAGTCGTGGTAATCGGTAGCTCCACTGGAGGGCCGAGCGCACTCCAGTTCATACTCAAGAACCTTCCAGAGGACCTCCCTGCCCCGGTCGTGATATCTCAGCACATGTCCGCCCGTTACACCCGGATATTCACTCAGAGAGTCAACAAGCTCTGCGGACTCGACCTCAAGGAGGCAAGAGATGGAGAAAGAATCGAGGAAAATAAAGTATACCTGGCCCCCGGTAACAAAGATATGACTGTCTGGAGGGAAAACGGCGACCTGGTCCTGAAACTGGAGGAACCGGTGCACGAGCCCACACCATCGATAGACGAGCTTTTCAAGTCTGCTGCGGCCGCTGCAGGCCCAAACGTTATCGGTGTCGTTCTCACGGGGATGGGAAAGGATGGGGTCGTGGGCTCCCGTTTCATCAAGGCAGAGGGAGGAACCCTTATAGTCCAGAACAGGGAAACAAGTCAAATATACGGGATAGGAAAACATGTTGTGGCGCAGGGTGATGCCAACAAGGTGCTCCCGCTGGAGGACATACCTGCGGAGATAACGAGGTGTCTCTAGATGTCAGATATAAACGAGAACATGATCGGGATGTACATCGAGGAAGCCAACGAGAACATCAAACAGCTCAACGATGGCATGCTCGAGTACGAGGACTCGGAGAACGAAGAGGCCCTCAACGCGATGTTCCGCGCATCCCACACACTGAAGAGTTCGTCCGCCAGCATGGGTTTCGACACCATCTCGGAACTGGCCCACACCATGGAGGACGTGTTCGACAAACTGCAGGACAACGATCTTGACACCTGGCCAGGACTGTTCGACCTGCTTTACACGTCGATAGACACCCTGGAGGAGATGGTGGACGAGGTCGAGGAGAAGGAGGAGAAACCTGAGAAAGACGTCTCCGACCTGATGGAGAAACTCGAAAAGGCGAAAGAAGGTGAAAAAGTCGAACTCGACGAGGACGACCAGGATACAGAAGACGAGTTCGAGGGAGTCAGCGAGATAAAGGTGGACGTGGACCGGCTGGACACACTGATGAACCTTGCCGGCGAACTCCTGATAACAGAGAAAAAACTACGGAGGCTCTCCCAGAAGAACGAACTCGACGACTTCAACTCGGCGCTGGACCAGCTCAAGAGACTGGGAGAGGACATCCGGAACGAGATATCCGAGGCGCGCATGATACCGGTCTCCCAGATATTCGACAGGTTTCCGCGGACCGTGAGAGACCTTTCCCGCCGGACAGAAAAGGAGATTGACTTCAACATCGAGGGCGGGGAACTCCGGATGGACAGGACGATAATAGAGGAGCTGGGCGAGCCCATAATACATATACTTAGAAATGCCGTCGACCACGGGATCGAAAAACCCGGGGAACGGGTGGAAAAAGGCAAACCCCGGGAAGGCCAGATAACTCTGAAGGCTGAAAGAGAAGGTAACGCCGCCATAATATCGGTCGAGGACGATGGCAGGGGTATAGACACTGACGAGGTGGTCGAGAAAGCCGTCGAGAACGGTGTCCTCAAGGAAGACCACAACGAACTCTCAAGGCAGGAAAAACTCAATCTCCTCTTCGACTCTGGCATGTCAACAAACGAGGAGGTCACTGACCTCTCCGGCAGAGGAGTGGGCCTGAACGTGGTGAAGAACACCGCGGAGGAACTGCACGGCTCATACGATATCTCCACCGAGGAGGACGAGGGCACCAGGATAGAGATGAAGCTCCCCCTGTCTCTGGCAGTGGTGAGATGCTTCCTGGTCCAGGTCGGAGACAACCGTTACGGGATACCTATAAACACTATCCTGAGGGTACTTGAATACAGCGAGATCGAGGTAAAACGACTTGAGAACTCCCGGGTCTTCGCCTACGAAGAGGAGGAGATCCCCATAATAGATCTTGGAAGAGAACTGGGAGAGGGATCGTCGGGAGAAGAAGAGGTTATAGTGGTGGAAAGCGGTAACCAGCGGGCAGGACTGCTCGTCGACGACATACTGGATGTGGAAGACTTCGTAAGTAAGGACCTCGACCTCTTACAGGTGGAGGGAGTGGCCGGCGTCTCGATGCTTTCCGATGGAAACCCGGTACTCATACTTGACTTCAGTGAGATAATAGGTGGATGAATAATGGAACTTGACGAAGAACAGCTTGACACACTCCGTGAAATAGGCAACATCGGTGCAGGCAACGCCTCGAAGGCGCTGTCCGATATGACAGACGAGAAAATCGAGATAGAGTTCCCCTCGATAGAGGTACATGACATCGAGGAGATACCACAGGTCGTGGGCGAACGCTCCAACATTTACACCATGATCAAGGTCGAGGTGGAGGTCGACCAGGAGGACAAGTCCTTCTACCTCGGTACGCTGATGCTTATGCTGGACCTCTACTCCGCGAAGGAGCTCGCCAGCCACCTCACCGGAGAGGAGGACGGGAACCACGAGGAACTCAGTATGCAGGAGAAATCCGCGCTGAAGGAGACTGGCAACATAATCACCGGGGCAACCCTGACAGCGATGACCGAGTGGATCGATCTCCGGCTGGATGAAAGCGTACCAGACATCAAAACCGATATGCTTGGCGCCGTGATGGACGAGATACTTCTGAAGATGGCACAGGAAGAGGAACAGGCACTGATGTTCCGAACCAGTTTCAACTTCAAGGAGGAGCTGAACGCCTACTTCATGTTCCTTTTCAGCCGGTCCGGACAGGAAATACTTCTCGACAGACTTTCGGTGTGAGACATGTCAGAGACCACGAGAAACAAGGAAGTAGGGATGGGCGAATACCGTGTATCCAGAGGAGACGATGTTCTGACCGCCCTGGGCCTCGGGAGCTGTGTGGCCGTGGGGCTTGTAGACACCGAGAGTTCGCGGTGTGGACTGGCTCATGTCATGCTGCCCGCGGAAGAGGGAGAGAACTCCAAGAAACACGCGGACGTCCTCATCAACAGACTGGTGGAATCTATGAAGAAACGCGGCTCCGACCCAGAGAACCTGAAGGCCAAGATATTCGGAGGGGCCTCCATGTTCCACAACTCCTTCGACATCGGTGAGGAGAACATCGAATCGGTGAAGGAAGAACTGGACAGGAGAGATATCGACATAGTCGAAGAGGACACCGGGGGAGAGAGCGGCCGGGCCATCTGGCTGAGCTGTCGCTCTGGGAACGTCGTGGTCAGGAAGTCCTTCGAAGGCACGGAGACCGTGGAAGACGAGGAGTAACCGGGTTGTTAAAGAACTGAAACCCTCCGCGTATCTTTTTAAAGTAGAATCTAAATGCTATAATTATATGGAGCCACGGAGAGCTCCATCCCTAAACTCGTGGAGTGAGAATGCATGGCCAACACCGTAGACAAGATAAGAGGATGGGTCGACGACAGAGACTTTAAAACCAAGATATTCTTCGGTTTCCTCATACTGTCGCTTTTCCTTGGCGTCGCCGCACTCAACGTGTACACCGCTGCCATCCAGAACAACCAGCATGAAGTGAAGGACAGGCTCGCAACCGAGGTCTCGCTCATGGCGGAGATGACCGGAGATCCTGCGGCCCGGAAGGCCAACAGCACGGAGACCATGCAGGCTGTCCGGCAGCAGATCGCCAGCCTGAAGAGCGGGAGCACAGGCGAGGTTTTCGTGGTCGGGGGCACAGGCGAGGATAAAGGCCAGTACATAGTGCCGCCGCAGAGTGGCACCGTGGGACAGAACGTCCTGAACAAACAGGGGGCCGGAGAATACTACATCCAGAGCATGATAAGCAGGGCCGTGGCAAACCCCGAAAAAACGTTTACCACCTCCTACCAGAACGAAGACGGCAAGAAATTCTACGCCGCGTTCACCTACCTCTCCAGATGGGACTGGGTGATGGTCAACAGGGCGCCAGCCTCGCTGGTAAACGCAAGGATGGCCGCATTAAACGCAAGTATACTCCAGGCCATAGTTATCGCCGGGATAGGTATAACGGCAGTATTCGCCAGCTTCTACTTCTACCTGATGATACCTGCCAACAGACTGGTCGAAAAGGCGGACATACTGGCGAACGGAGAGATCTCCGAGGTCGAGTTCAACCCCGAACGGGGCGACCAGATAGGAGACCTCCAGGAGGCCTTCCACAAGGTACACGAATTCATGAAAAGCTTCTCCGCCCAAGCAGACGCCCTCGCGAACAAAGACTTTGAATCCGAGGCGTTTGACGAGGAAGTTCCCGGCGAGCTGGGCCAGACACTGGAGGACCTGAGAGACGACCTCCAGGAATTATTCGAACAGCTCGAGGAAGAGAAAGCCGAGGCCGAGGAACTGACGGCCTCCCTGCAGGAGGAGGCCGCGGAATACAGCCAGGTGATGGAGGAAGCTCGTTCGGGCGATCTGACAGCCCGCGTAGATCCGGAATCGGACAGCGATGCGATGGCCTCCGTGGGGAAGTCCATAAACACCCTGCTGGAGGAACTGGAGACCATCGTCGTCCGCATCCAGGGATTCGCAGAGGATGTCTCCGCTGCAAGCCAGCAGCTGGACGCCAGCTCGGAGCAGGTAGAAGCCTCCAGCGAGGAAATCAGCGAATCCATGGAGGATATCAGTTCCGGCATGCAGCAGCAGACCGCCACGCTCTCCAACGCGAAGGCACAGATGCAGGAGGTGTCGGCAGCCGTACAGCAGATAGCCTCCTCGGTTGAGGAAGTGACACAGAAGTCGCAGCAGATAGCAGAAAAGGGAGAGACCGGCAAGGAACTCTCCTCGGAAGCTATCGACGAGATGAACACCATGGAGGAGAGAAGCGAGAAGGTGGCCGACAAGATACAGGAACTCGACGACCAGATGGAAAAGCTCGGAGACATCGTGGACCTGGTATCCGACATCGCCGAGGAGACAGACAACCTGGCGCTGAACGCCTCGGTCGAAGCGGCTAGAGCCGGAGAGGCCGGTGAAGGGTTCGCGGTAGTAGCGGACGAGGTCAAGAACCTGGCAGAAGAGACCTCCGAATCGACGGAGGACATGCAGGAAGTGATAAACAGCGTTCAGGAGTCCACTTCAGAGGCTGTTGAAGAGGTGCAGGAAATGCGTTCCTCGGTCAACGAGGGTATGGACTCCGTGAAGGAGAGCCTCGACGCGATGGACGAGGTCGCGGACCAGGTCGAGGAGGCAAACGCAAGCATACAGGAGATCGACAGTGCGGTGGACCAGCAGGCCTCTGCCACGGACGAAGTAGTGGACGAAGTAGTGGAGGTCTCGGATCTGAGCGAGGAGGCCTCGGAAGAGGCCCAGGAGGTCGCTGCCTCCCTGAACGAACAGACCTCGGCTATCCAGGAGATCTCCTCCAGCGCAGACTCGCTCTCTAATAAGGCAGTCAAACTCAGGGACCTGCTGGACGAGCTAAACGTCAAAGAGGACTAAACCACTTTTAAGCTTGGAAAAAGTGAATAGTAGTTGTGGACTATGGGAGACTTCGAACTTAACGAGAAACAGAGAGACGAACTACAGGAACTCGGGAACATAGGCTCCGGCCGGGCATCCCGCTACCTCTCGGAAATAGTGGACCACAAGGTAGATGTTGAAGTACCGGCCGTGGAGATAACGACCCTGACCGGGCCAGAGACCGCACAGGAGATATTTGATAAACCGGCGGATACAGAGGTCACCGCCGTACTGATGCCCATATCTAACCCCTCCGGTGTCATCACATTCAGTTTCACACAGGAGGACTACCTGAAATTCCTGAAGCTGTGGGGTGAGGGAAGCACCGGTGACCGCCAGAACTTCCTGGAGACCAGTAAAGAGGTATCCGAGTTCTACCTGGAGGCGGCACAGAGAGTACTGGGAATCGAAATCGAGAAGGGTACCCCGAGACTGATCAGCCTTGACCTGAACGCCCTGATGATCCATTCCTCTGCTGCACTCACGCAGGCAAATTCACTGATAATCAACTCTGCCATGACCATCAAGGATATAGAATGCGAACTTACCCTTTTCCTGGAGCTCGAGGACGTGGACGAGGTACTTGAGGCGCTTGAAGACCAGGTATAGTCAGAGACGAGACAGGATCCTGTCCCTGAACTCTTCCTCATCCAGTGTTTCGATGTTCTCCTCCCTGGCGTCCTCCATCTTTGACTCTCCCAGGTTATCGCCGACAACAAGGTAGTCGGTCTCGCCGCTCACCGAAGACGTTACATCCGCGCCGTGGTTCTCCATGAGACGCACGACCTCCTGCCGCGTGTAATCCTCCAGCGCCCCGGTAAAGACAAATTTGAGACCTTCAAGTTCTGTCCCCTGATCCGTACGGAAAGGTTCCACGCCCTCTTCAAGCAAGGCCTCCACGACCTCATCGCTCGAACTGAAAAAGTCCTCAATGCTTTCCGCGATCTCCGGGCCTATACCATCTATCTCCTCGATATCCTCTTTGTCCGCGGACCTCAGCTCCTCGAGCGTGAAGTTTTCTGCAAGCAGCCGCGCAGTTTCGCTCCCAACATGCCTGATGCCGAGAGCGTATATGAACCTGTCGAGCTCCACCTCCCGGCTCTCCTCTATCTGTGCAAGCAGTTTCTCCGCGGATCTTTCCCCGAACCTCTCGAGTCCCAGAAGCTCCTCTTTTTCCAGGCGGTAGAGGTCAGGGATCTCCTCAACGAGACCGGTCTCTACCAGCTGGTCGGCCACCTCTCCTCCTATGCCCTCTATATCCATCGCCTCGCGGGAGGAGAAGTGTTCAAGCGAGCGTTTGAGCTGGGCAGGGCAGGACACGCCCCCCGTGCAGTAGTGGTACTTCCCCTCCTGTATCACTTCTGAACCACAGACAGGGCATTCCCCCGGCATCGAGAACTCGCCTTCCCTCTCCAGGACCTCTACTACCTCTGGTATGACCTCTCCCGCGCGTTCCACGCGGACCCTTGAACCTTCGGCAACCCCGAGTTCCCGGGCCATGGATCCGTTGTGGAGTGTGGCCCTCGAAACGGTCACACCTCCTATATCCACGGGCTGTAGGAGGGCCACGGGAGTCAGTTTCCCTGTCCGCCCGACCTGTACAGTTATCTTCTCCACGACCGTCTCCTCCTTCTTCGGCGGGAACTTGTAGGCGAAGGCCCATCGTGGGTGTGACGCGGTTGACCCTATCTCATCCCTTTTTTCGTGGTCGTTCACCTTGGCTATCACGCCATCTATCTCGTATTCTAGATCGTCCCTCCGGTCCACCATCTCCTCGCGGTAGTCAATGAACTCCTCTATCGAGTCCACTAAACGGTTGTACTCACTGGTCTTCAGTCCAAGAGATTCAAGCATCTCCACTGCCTCGACATGGCTTTCTATGTCCCTGGAGGAGTCCATGATCTCGTAGAAGAAGATGTCCAGCGGCCGGTCAGCCACTTTTTCAGGATCCAGGAGGCGCAGGGTCCCGGCTGCGGCATTCCTGGGATTGGCAAAAGTGCTCTTGCCTCTCTCCACGCGTTCCTGGTTCAGCTCCTGAAACCCTGACCGCGGCATGTAGACCTCTCCCCGGACCGCGATGAAATCGGGTGCGTCCTCAAGTTTTAACGGCACGCTTCTCACGGTCCTAACGTTCTCCGTGACCTCTTCGCCTTCTGTACCGTTTCCACGGGTAACAGCCCGATCAAGCTCTCCCTTCTCGTACACCAGCTCGACGGAAAGACCATCGAATTTGGGTTCTACATGATACATGACCTCTCCCACGCTCTCCCTGATCCTCTCATCGAACTCCTGGACCTCATTGATGTCCTCCGAGGATTCAAGGCTCAGCATCTCTGCCGTGTGTTCAACCGTGGGAAGCGAGTCCAGTGGTTCACCGCCAACCCGCTGCGTGGGCGAGTTCGGATCCTCCAGCCCGAACCTCTCCTCCAGTTCCTCGAGACGGTTGAAGAGCCGGTCATACGCGCTGTCAGAGATCACAGGGTCGTTCTCCACGTAGTACATGTGGTCGTGGTAGCGTATCGCCTCTCTCAGAACCTCGACCTGTTCTCTCGCCTCTTCTTCACCGAGTTCGTCCACCGGAGAGAATTCCAGGTCGGGATCCCGTACGTACGGGTTATCGGGTTCTTTCATTCAAAAAAATCCTCCAGCTCCTCGAGCGGGGAAGTGTTCAGTACGTCAGATTTCTCGAGCCATCCTCTCCTGGCCTGCCATACGCCGTAACGCATGAATCCAAGCTCCGAGGTCGAGTGCGCGTCCGTCGACACCACGAACTTCACCCGGTCGCGGTACTTCTTCACGTAGTTCCATGGAAGATCAAGTCGGCGGGGCTGGGCGTTTATCTCCACCGCAACGTGATTCTCCGAGGCTGCCTCCGCGACCCGGGCCATATCGAGCGCGAGACCTTCCCGACGGTGGATCTTCCTGTTGAACGGGTGCGCAAATATGTCCACCGGGTATTCTTCAAAGACCTCAACTATCTTCTCGGTCGGGTTCTCAGTGGCGTTGTGCATGGACGCCACCACAAGGTCAAACGTCTCCAGGAACTCTTTCTCCAGGTCGAGTCCGTCAGCAGTTATATTGGCCTCAACGCCGTGAAGTACTTTTACCGGGAAATCCTGGTTCGCGGCCTCTATCTCCTCTCTCTGTTCCTCCCACTCCTCCTTTTCCTGTGGACCACCGGCTATCTGCAGGGCCGGACCGTGGTCAGTTACAAGTATATAATCGTGGCCGAGTTCTGACGCCTTTGAGGCCATCTCGGCCACACTGTCAGAGCCGTCGGAGTAGCTGGTATGCATCTGGAGGTCTCCCTTCATGTCCTGCTCGGTGACCAGTTCGGGCAGTCCTGAGGTAGCGGCGGCCTCGACCTCGCCGGTGTCTTCCCGGAGCTCCGGGGGTATAAAATCGAGGCCCAGCTTTCCGTAGACCTCTTCCTCTGTTTTCCCCGCGAGTCTTTCCTCGCCGTCGAAAAGGCCGTACTCGTTGAGCTTCCATCCCCTATCCTGGGCCCGGCCTCTCAGGGATATGTTGTGGTCCTTCGAGCCGGTGAAGTAGAGTATGGCGGCGCCGTATTCGTCCCTGGACACGATACGCAGGTCTATCTGCAGGTCGCCGGAGACCATCACGGAGGACTTGGTCTCTCCCCTGCCCAGGACCTCTTTCACCTGCTCCATCGAGCAGAACTCCTCCATCGCCTTTCGCCGGTCAGGAGCCACTGCAAGAACGTCCAGGTCGCCCACGGTCTCTCTCCTCCGGCGGTAGGAACCGACTATCTCGACCTTCTCGAAGTTTTTCGACGCGGAGAGGTTTTCCCTGAGCTCCTCCGCTATCGGCTCGGCCTCTCCAATCAGCATCCGTTCCTGACCCTTTCTCGCCATCGAGATACCGGAAAGAATCCTTTCCTGGCTCTTCTCGCCGAAGCCCTCGACGTCCGCGATTTTGCCTTTCCCGGCGGCTTCCTCCAGGTCATCCAGGTTCTCTATGCCCAGGGCCTCGTAGAGTTTCCGGACCTTTTTCGGACCCAGGCTCTCCACCGCGGTCAACGCCTCGATGTTTACAGGCAGTTCTTCCTCCAGTTCTTCAAGATACTCGAGTCCCCCGGTTTCAAGGTACTCCGCGATCTTTTCCGCGATGCCTTCGCCGACACCGTCGATTTCCTGTAGCGCCCCCCTTTCATGCACATCTTCTATAGGTTCGGAGAGCGCTTCGATGTTCCTGGCGGCTTTCCTGTACGCCCTTGGCTTCCACTCGACATCCTGCATCTCAAGGTAGTCCGCTATCTCGTAGAGCAGGTCGGCGACCTCCCTGTTCTTCATAACCCTGTTTTCTCTCCGAGTCTTAACTCGTTTTTCACCGAACCAAATTTAAGTCCAAAGGTAATACCTTGTATTATCTGGTAAGTATGAAAGCGATAATACTTGCAGGCGGTCACGCCACACGACTATGGCCGATAACCAAAAACCGGGCCAAACCACTGCTCCCGCTTGGAGACAGACCTATAATTGACTATATAATGGAGGACATAGAGCCCGAGGTCGACGAGACCATAATCTCAACCAACAGAAAGTTCGCATCCGACTTCGAGGACTACATCGACGAGTACGGCCGTGATGCGCGCGTGGTCGTGGAGGACCAGGACTCCGAGGAGGAGAAACCGGGAACAATCGGCGCGATCCTGAAACTGCTCGATAAGGAAGATCTGGACGACGACCTGGTTATCATCGGCGGCGACAACTACCAGAGCTTTGACGGCGCCGCCTTCCTGCAGTTCTGCAGGGAGAAAGACGCCCCCGCGAACGTGGTCTACGACGTGAAGGAAGAGTCGATTGCGAAACAGATAGGAATCGTTGACCTGGAGGGCGACCGGATAGTGGACTTCGTGGAGAAACCCGAGGAACCTCCCTCCACGCTGGGCTCCATCGCCTGGTACTTCTTCCCGCAGGACAGGGTCTCCCTGTTCCAGGAGTACGACGAACACTTTTCGAAGACGGACGTACCCGCGGAGAAATACCTTGACGAGCCCGGCCGCCTCATAGAATGGGCCCACAAACAGACACCGATGTACGCCTACTCGTTCGACGGTCACTGGTTCGACATCGGGACCCCCAGGGGATATCTGGATGCGCAGCGAGAGGTCGTGGATGGAAACATGGTGGAGGGCGAGAACATCAACTCGGAACTTGGCGACAACGTCTATATAATGGAGGGCGCACAGGTAAAGGACTCCCACATCGAGAACTCGATAGTTTTCCCCGAGGCAGTTATAATCGACTCGGAGGTCAGGAACTCCATAATCGACAGGAAGGCCGACGTGGAGGACATGGAACTTAACGGCGCCATCATAGGGGAGCACTCAACGATCTAGGACCCTCTCCTTCTTCATATTCCCCGAGGTAGTCCTGCGCCCCAGGCACTCCCAAAGCTTCACGCCGGTAACCAGGATCTTCGCCAGACGCCGGACTGTAGTCGATGTCTTTTAACTCCTGGAAGTAGAAGCCGTCACCCGACTCGACGCCGTATATCTCCGTGTAGGCGTCCGCCGTTTCGCCCGGCGTCTCCCCGGTCTCTCCGGAGAGCTCGCTGTCGATATCTATACCTTCCTCCTCGAGCCAGCGTTCGACCTCCGCAGTTTCATGGGGGTAAACATAGTTGCCGGGAAAAGGGTCCAGTCTGCGGGTTATAGCCTGGTTCAGGCCTTCAACTGTGGGACGGTCGTTCTCCCGTTTGACCTGTTCCACCGCCCGGACAAAATCCCGGGAAACACCCTTTCTATCCGACAGCTGTTCGGTCAGCTGATCGTTAACCGCAAGGACGTGGCCTCCCTCGTGGACCGTGAAGTGGCGGCGTTCCGACTGGTCGAGGTAGAGAAAACCGGGGTTCACCGCGAACACCGTCTCCGAGTACGCCGGGTCCCGCGAGTACTTCGTGACGGCGGGCGTGTGTTCGGGGAGAGAGGGGTCGATCTCCACGTCGTCGACGAATGGCTCCAGTTCCAGGTCCGTGACCTCTTCTGCCCTCTCAAGTTCATCCCAGAGACGGTCCTCCTTGGTCTTGCCGGTGAACGCGAAGCTCATCGGCTGTTGCTCCGTACTCAAAACTATTAACCCTGTCGGAGGTACTTCTCCACGTCCCTGTCGAAACGCCACCGGTGTTCGCCGATGTTTTCCA
>JBDGSE010000012.1:25380-28094 GCA_042217695.1 Candidatus Nanohaloarchaea archaeon
ATGTTTTCCACGGAAACCCACACCGGGTCGCCCTCCCAGCTTCCACGCATGCTCTCCTCCACTATGGAACCGGTGAAAACTATCTCGGGGCCGCCAACCGCGTTCGTGGACTCTTCCAGCTCCTCCAGTATTTCCACGGTGCAGCCGGTTTCCTCCCGGGCCTCTCTTCTGGCGGCCTCTCGAAAAGTTTCTCCGCGCTTGACGTGGCCTCCCGGAAGATTCAGGTAGTCGCCGGCATCCAGTGCAAGTATCTCTCCCTCACGTTCGATTATCACGACGGATGAGGCAGGAGGCCAGAAGATGCGCGACACCACGTCCGCCAGGTACTCCTCACCCCGCCAGTGGAACCAGGATATCAGCGACATAAACAGTTTTAGTACTCGAGGACTTTAATTTATCTGAATGAGGATAAACTTTGTCACGGGCAACGAGGGCAAGTTCGAGTCCTTCAGCAACATAGTCCCGGAAGACGTGGAGCTCGAGAGGACTCCGATGGACTACCCGGAGGACCACGACTCTAACTCCACCGAAGATATCGCGAGAGAAGGCGCCCGTTACTGCCACGACGAACTCGGTGAACCGGTGGTGGTCACCGACGCAGGCCTCTTTATAGATTCGCTGGACGGCTTTCCCGGTGTCAACACCGGTTTCGCCCTTGACACGATCGGCAGAGAGGGCCTTCTCAAGCTGATGGAGAACACGGAAAATCGATCCGCGGTGTTCCGGCTCTCACTGGCCTACAGAGACAGCGATACAGCCCGGGTCTTTACATCCGAGACACCGGGTTCGATACCGGAGAGCGTCAGGGGAGAGAAAGGTTTCGGTTTCGACCCGGTGTTTGTGCCGGAAGGCCACGAGGAAACTTTCGGCGAGAGACCGGAGCTGAGAGACACCGAAGGCCCGCTTCACCCCGCCATACATGAGTTCATGGAGTGGTTCCGCTCTAGATAGGGAGTTCTCCGTCCCCGGATATGCCGAGCTCGTCCATGATCTCTGTGTAGGAGTCGGGCAGCCGCTCATCCAGGCCGAAAGCTTCCTGGACAGGTGTGTCCGCGGTGGAAAACTGTTTCTGGGATGCGTAGCTTGCGGCCACCGCTGCAGCGGAGAAAGTCTCCCGGACCTCCTCGTAAACATCCTTGTCTTCGGCGTAGAGCGCGCTCAGGGCTTCTCCTCCCTCGGACAGGGCGTCCGCCATACTGCTGTTCAGGCCCTGGAACTCCTGGTGGTTGATAAACACCGAGGTCTCGACCCGGTCAACGTATGAATCCGCGCTGTAAAGCGTTTCCCCAAGTGTTTCAAGGTTTTCCAGGACCTCGTCTGCGGCGCCGTTCTGCATCACTCTCTGTCGCTGCCTCTCTATCTTCTCCGCGTACTCGTGTCCTATATGCTCCAGCTCTGCTGACATGGGATTTAAGGGATGGAACCGGAAATTTAAAAATGGTAAAGCGTTCCAACAGCATCTTGTTTGAAGATTTTTTCCAGTGAAAAGGGAAAAGTAAAAACAGCCTGGCAGCGTCCCCACGCTCCCGCCAGAAGGCAGTACTGATGGGATCGCTGAGGGACTTAACTTCCGTGTTCGGAATGGGTACGGGTGTTGCCCCCTCGCTGTGGCCGCCAGTACGAAACAAGTAGGGTGTAATTCTTTTAAACCTAAACACCTCCCGCAACTGAATTTTTTATACCCGCAGCTCTATACAACCGTTATGAAGATAACAGGCTTTTTCGAGAAGTCCACGCTCATAGACACCCTGACTGTACTGGTGCTTGCGTACGACGCCTTCCTGCTCTACAACGGACTGAGATTCGGGCAGGGACAGGTGTTCGGCGTCTCGACCAATCCGCAGGTGATAGCCGTCCAGCTGACCGCCCTGCTTGTAGTTATATACGGACTGGAGGCGTTTTACGACTGGGCGCGTGGCAGCGGTGGAAACAGTTTCGGGCACTAGAATTCAGAGGTCTTTCAGCGAGGTCTGCCCGGCTTTCCTCTTCCCGAAAACCTTTCTCAGGTCGTCCTCCAGCTCCGGCATCTTCGACCGGTCGTAGAGGGTTGCCGCGGGATGGTATACAGGCACTATACGCCTCCCCGATTTATGAAATACCTGGCCGTGGACCGATGAAATACCTTTCGAGGTCCCTGTCAGTTCTTTCGTGGCAAAGTTCCCCAGGGTGACTATCGTCTCAGGTTCGACATGTTCGATTTCACGGTCGAGCAGTGGTTTCCAGGCGTCGATTTCTCCCCGTTTCGGGTCGCGGTTGTCCGGAGGTCTTATCTTCACCAGGTTGGTGATGTATATGTCGTTCCGGCTGACACCCATCTTTCCGAGTATCTCGTCGAGCCTCTTCCCTGCCCGTCCGACAAACGGTTCTCCCTGTTCCACCTCGTCTGCACCGGGAGCCTCTCCGACCAACATCACCTCAGCGTCTTCAGGACCGGTCGCAGGCACGAAACGCTCCTGGTCGTAGAATTTCGGATCCAGCCCATCGAAGAACTGCCGGTAACGCTGCTTGAAATCCATACCTGAGTTGGATTCTCAGGTCTTAAAACAGTTACACCGGAGGACTCGCCAGAGTTAAAACAGTCCCAGACAACCTTTCAGCATGGACCTCAAAGATTTAACCCGCAGACAGGTCGGCACGGTACTTGCAGTCGTTCTTCTCCTCGTCGGACTGGTCCTGGTCCCGCCGTTGATGCAGAAGTTCTACGGTGTAAGCGC
>JBDGSE010000013.1:0-5096 GCA_042217695.1 Candidatus Nanohaloarchaea archaeon
CCGGGAGCACCAGGAACTCCTGTATCGCAGTGTTTCCGCCGTGTTCTCCGCCGCCTATCACGTTGCTCAGTGGTAGAGGGAATTTTTCCGAGCGGTCGAACCCGTCCGCCTGTTTGAAGGCGAAACTGGAGGCTATACCTGCTGCACCGATCCTGGAGAAATCTCCTGTGTCATCGAGTTCCCTGAGTCTGGAGTCGAACTCTTCCTGGTTGAGGTCGCGACCCTCCAGTTTTTTGAGAAGCTGTTCGATCTCTTCAAGGTGTTCCGGGACAAAACATTTCGCCTCGTATTTTCCCGTGGAGGCTCCCGACGGCGCCTTTCCGTGCGCGCTGTTTATCTCTGCCTCGACTGTTTTCTGGGTTCTCGAATCGATTATCTCCCGGAGCTCCAGGTTCTTTATTTCCATACCTGAATATAGTTGTCTCCGGTTTAAAGTTGTGTTGAAAGAAAAAATCAGTTGGCCTGGACGGTGATGGGAAGCTTCTCTTCCTCGAGTTCCTTCTCCGCGATGTCGAGCGGTTTATCATCGCTGTCAAAATCGACGAACGCGGGTGCCCCCATCGCTATCTGCAGGCTTCTGGCGCCCAGGATCCTGGCTCTCTCGTATCTTGTGTATCCCATGTTATCAGCCTATGTATCCGAGGTCAGGGGAACCGGAGTCCTGGTCCTGTCCCTGACCCTGTTGTTGCTGTAGGTTATTTATCTTTTTAAGTATCTTCTGTGATTCCTGGACTTTTTCATCCAGTGCGGAGTAGTCGATGTCTTCGTCGATTATCTGTTCGACGACGTTCAGTACGGCCTCGGTGGATTTGGGGTCGCTCAGCAGGAAACCTGGTGTCTCGCCGAGGAGGCTCAGGCCTTCGAATCCCCGGTTCTTGCCGAGTCCGAGCAGGAGCCCGGAGGCACCTACTATCTGCCCGACATCGTGGTCGAACTCTATGCCGAGGTCCTCGAATTTTTCCCGGTACTCTGTGGAGGTTGTGACCCCCATGACGTCCGGGTCTTCCACCACGTCACCGGTTCCGTAGCCGCCTATGGTTATTATCTCTTCGACGCCCAGTTCCTCGGCGAAGTCCAGTATCTTTTCCGCGACCTCGTAGTGTCCCTCGGGTGTGGACGCCTGTGCGTTGCCCTCCAGGAAGACGATGTCTCTTGCGTCTTCACGCTTCAGCTCGTATATATCGTTCTGTATTATGTCGACGGTCTTGTCGTCGTGTACTATCGTGTATGGCGGGAAGTGGTGGGAATGTAGTTCCGCTATCTTTTCGGCCTCTAGGTGTTCTGCTACGTAACTAACGCAGTTCCTTCCTATGTGTCCTATGCCCGCCAGTCCTTCGACGAATAGAGGGTTTTCCGTTTCTGGTTCGTTCAGCTTCTTGACGTATGTCTTATCCATCGTTATCACGTTTTGTCTTTCTCCTGTACTCTCCGTACCGGTCTGGGAACGAGAACTTTGGAGGTCTTGCCGGGACGGTCTCGACACAGTGTTCGTCCTGGAGTGTATATGAATTGCATTCTGGACACTTTTTAATCATCGGGACTCACGCCTTCTCGAACTCGAACTCTCCGCCCAGGTCGTCGACTTTTTCCCTGAGTTGTTCTATGGTCCGGTCCATACGTTTCTTCGCCAGTTTCTGGGTTCGGCCCCAGGCAGTTACAGAGTATCTCGGGGCAGACATGTACTCTATCTTTACCCCTTCAGGAGAGTTCTCCAGCGACTCCTTTATCCTTTCTATACCATCGCCCTGGGAGAAACTTATCTCGAGTTCGCCCTCCAGCTTTTCCTGTTTCAGGTCTATGTTTTCCTTCGCAACCTCCTGTATCGCGTCAACGACTTCTTCGTCGAAAAGTTCCTTCAGCCGGTCCTCCTCCGCGACCGAGATCTCGAGCCCATGGAAGGATGAACCGAACTCGCGCTGCATGTCGAACCCGATTTCCTCGTAGGCTTCCCGGGTGTCCATACCAAGTTCCTCTGCAAGCTGTTCCATGAAGCCTTCGGCTTTCCTCTCCTTGTTCCACCGCTCCATGGTGTCGCGTTTCTGCTTATCGTTCACACGTTTCAGTGAGAGGGAGATATTGCCGTCCTCTACCTCGAGCACCTGTGCAACCGTTTTCTCGCCCTCGTCAAGTTCTTTCCTCATGTCCTGGACCCAGGACCGTGAGGCCTCGGATATGTGTATCAGGCCGGTCTGTTCGGGGTACTCGTCGAGGTCTGCGTACGCGGAGTTCTTGTCCACATCCGTCAGCGTTACAACGACAAAGTCTCCCTCGTCGGGCTTGTCTTTGTACCAGCGCATATCCCTGTATAGAAAAGTGATTTTTAAAAGGGAACCGTTACTCTACCTCGAACGCTTCCACTATCTCCGCGGAGAAATCCGCGACTCCGCCGGTAGGTTCGGCGAGCTTTTCGCCGCATACCAGGCATTCCACTTCTGTTGAAGCTCTTGAAAATGTTACCTGCTCGTTTCCGCATTCGTCGCACTGTACCCTGTAGAATTCTCTTGCCATTATTGGATTACCTCTCTATCTCGAATTTTGCCGCCCTTATGGAGTTCTTGGGCTTCCAGGATTTTCCGCATTCCTTGCATGTGAACTGCAGATCCTTTTTCTCGGAGGTCGGGTTGCTCCCACCCCTGCTCCTGTGTGCAGGGTTCTCGAAGGGGAAGGAACCGTATCCTTTCTCTATCTTCCTCTGCCTCTTCCTGTGCTTCTTTGACATCTCGCTGGTTCTCCGCGAGGTGACTTCTTTCACCGTCTGTTCGGTGTGGGTGTCACAGTTCGGGCAGTACCGTCTCTGTTCTTTTGGGATCTTAACCATAGTTTTCCTCGGGTTACAAAACTTTAAAAGACCTCCGAACCTGGTTTTCCTGTCGCCGGAGACGCGCTTACAGTTTCTCCGCGTTGCCGCGGTTCACCAGTATCTCCGCGTTTTCCTCGGGTATCTCTGCCCTGTCGCCCTCGTCGAACGGGCCATATGTCTCCAGGTCGGTGCCCATGAACTCCGGAACCTCTGTTACGATCTTCACGACCTCGTATCCCTCCCCGGCCTCCGGCCTCTCTTCTGTATCTCCTTTTTCTGACAGTTCTTCATCGGTCTCCTCCTTCTCTCCGTTTCCGGAGGAGGTCTCTCCTGTTTCTGTTTCGTCCTCGTCTTCTGGCGGGCTCTCGACCGTGGCTGCGCCGTCCCCGGACTGCAGTATCTGGTTCACACGGTCGCGGTGGTCGTTGAAGACGGCCTTGAGTTCGCGGAAAAGTTCTTTTTCGCGTGGAAGGAAGTTCTCTGTGTCTGTCTGGACATCTGATTTAACAGCTATCTTTGCATCCTTCACTATCTTGTCTTCGCGCAGAGACACGATCTTGTCCAGAACGCGTTTTGCGTTGCGGTACTCGCGGCTCTGTTCCTCGAGCGCCTTCTTCTCGGACAGGTAATCCTGCGCCCTCATGAGGAAGTCGTCCTCCAGATCGGATAGTTCGTCCTTTCTCTTCTCCTCTTTCTGTATCTTTCTGAGCTCGCTGAAGGTAAGGGCGTTTTCGGACATCTGTCTAGCATCGCGCGTCTAAACTTTTTATCTCCCCTAGTCTAGTTTTTGCACCTTCTCGTCTTCGCGGCAGGTCTGGACGTGTTTCTTGAAGTAGCTCTCCATCTTGTACTCCTTCCCGCATTTCGGACATTCCATTGTTTCATCGTCGTCTTCGTCCGAGTCGCGTTTCTTGGCCTTCTTGAAGGCGTAGCTGACCGGATTGGGAACCTTCTCCTCCAGTGGGTCTCCCTCGTATACACCTATGTCCCTGTAGTACCCCTTTGAGTCGTAGTTCGGCGGGGGGACGTCCTCGTCGCGGCGCTGGTGCCAGCTTAACTGGTTCTTCACATATGATTCTCTCAGCGGTTCATGGTTCCTCTCGTTCCACTCCCATATCTTTGACTGTATCTCGTCCCAGCCGTAGCCGACGGTGCGGTAAAAGTTTATCAGTATGAACAGGGCCCTCTTCCTCCCGTCCTTGAGCCCCTCGAGTATGTTCTTTATCGTCGGAGGGAAGTATTTCTCGGGTACGGCCTCGTCCGGTCTCTCGAAGTCCTTGTCTATCCTTTCCATCTCCTTCTCCGCACGTTTTTTCTGCCGTTTCTCCATGAACTCGTCCACCTTCCGGGCAAAGGCCAGGGCCTCGTTTTCCCGGTAGGAGTCGAGGAATCCGGTCTCGAAGTCGACGTTTTCCATCTCCGCGTCCTCCTTTTCGAATCCCTTTATCTCCTCGGGTTCTATGGGCAGCGAGACCAGCCAGGTTCCGTCGTGGAGGGAGTAGGGCATCCTGAACAGGTGCCGTGAACCCCAGTCGTTCTCTATGTCCGAGACCTGGTACGGGTCCTCCCCGCTGTCGGTCTGCATCTCCTCTTCAAAGCCGTGTTCTCTGACCCGGTCTTTCATCTCCTCCTTCAGTTCTTTCCGTATGTAGTCGACCGCGGCCCTGGCAAAATCAGGGTATAGATCGCTGAAGTCCTCCCCTCCGATCTGGTCGGGGAAGGCCTCTCTCCGCAGCCCGATATGAAATCCTCTGTTGCCCGAAAACTTCACGCTGATCTCCTCTATATCGTACTGCTGTAGCTCCTCTACCACCAGGAGGGCTGTCTCCTTGGCCAGTTCGAAGGAGTGGTCGCAGTCGATGTCCATGACCAGGTCCCATCCCTTCCGGAGGTCATCCATGTTCGACACGCTGTCGATGAGAAGAGGGTTACGCCACCGTTCGACGGAGGCGTGGAACGCCACTGCACCGTTTTCAACGAACTGGTCGAAGTCGCCGGGAAAGTTTATGGCGTCAGGCCGTTTACCGTAGCCTTTGGGGTATGTGGGCGCCACCTCGCGGTACTGCGCAACGTCCAGGATATGTTCCTTGAGCTCCTCCTGCTCGTAGTACTGTCTTATCTTCCACTCCCTCGGCTCCCCCATATCCCATTTTTGACAGGGAAAAGGTAAAAGTTTGACCGCTGGTGTCCCGGTGACTTTCGATAAACAGGTGGTTCTATAAAGAAGGGATAAAAATTAAAACCAGGTTATATGGCAGACTTCGAGATAGTGGAGTACCAGGGAGAAAAAATCTAC
>JBDGSE010000014.1:0-49296 GCA_042217695.1 Candidatus Nanohaloarchaea archaeon
CTGTGGACGGCGAGAGTTTTTCCTCCGACCTGGAGTACGGCAACCTTGACTCCGATAGAGAACTCGAGGCCGCGGTGGGTCGCTACCCCGAAAACGTTTCGAGGGCCTCGCTGATGTTCCACCGCTCCCTGGCCCGTGAATCAGATAAGGAAGCGCTTGTGATGGGAGAGTACCTGCACTCGAACTGGCCTGTCATCCTTGGAACCCTTGGCGGCGGCATGTGGGACGCGAAGAACATCGAGTCCGTGTTGAAAAAAGAAGGTTTTGACACCACCCGTCTGGTGGAGCGGCGCTCCGACCCTGTCGAATTTTTGCTCAGCCTTACACCCGCGAGCATATCGGCGTTCCTGGATGAGACGGATTCTCTGGAGGACACGCTGAAACAGTTCCTGACGGACAACGCCGCGAAAACCGTTAAAAACGCCGTTATATTTGTCAAAACGCTGCAGTACGCCGAGCACACTCTCGAGATATACCTGGAGCACGACTGGTCCACGTTCCGGATAGACGTTGACAGGGGTATGGACCGTATAAGCGAGTTAAAGATCCCTGAAGGAGAAAACGCTGGCGCGGTGGTGCAGAAAACAGTGATGGAGGCGATATACGCCTTTATCTGGCCGGAACCTCACGGAGCTCTCACGGCCGGGAACATAGGGGAAAACCTGGATTCGGACATAGTATACTACAGCGGTGTCGGGAACGGAGACCGCTGGATACTGCCGAACAACGACTCTTCGCTGGTGAAGAACAGGTACAACGGCAGCAACAGCTTCGGGCCTGGAGATGTAGGCTCGGTGGAGAACGCTATCGTCTGGGACTCCTCGGATCTGTCCGCCACGGGAGAGATGAGGAAAAAGTTCCTGGGTAAAGGCGCCTCGACTTTCCTCGGTTTCTCGACCGTCAATTACAACCCTTACTCTTCTGTGATCGCAAGGAACTTTTTCAGAAACGGAGAAACAGTCGGTGCCTCGGCCCTGGAGGGCGTGAACTCTCTGCGCCGTACCTCCATTATATACTCTCCGAACGCGTTGAGGACTGGTGTTAGGGAGAAGATGGAGCTTTCTCTTCGACTCTACGGCAACCCCGAGATGCCGAAGGATCCTCTACCGGAGGAAACATTCAACTATTCACGGAGCTGTGAAGATGTCTGTACACTGGAGCTGGAGATCAGGCCCGAACCCGAGGTGATCGAGAGCTCGGGGCAGAAAAACTATGTTTTTGATACACAGGACTACCTGCTGAAGGAGTCGGCGCCGATGATCCCTGTCTACGTTTTCGACCATTCGCTGCCCGCGGACTCCGAGATCCTGTCCGTGGAAGTCGAGGAGGAGTACTTCAACGTTTCAGGGGTCGAGGTACCGGAAACAATATCTCTCGGTCACGGATCCGGCGTATTCAACTCCTCCCTCGAGTACGGGAGGTTCCCGGCCCGCAGCTCAAGGGTGAAAACCGGTGGCAGCGAGCTGGACTACGTACAGGCCGCGATGCAGAAATCGGGGGAAATATACAGGGTTCTGGAGGAGGCCAGACTCACGGTGAAGTACCGGGCGCCGGAAAGGATTGAAATGGAGCGTGACGGCCGAACTCTCCATATCAAAACCACGTCGGACTCGGGCAGGATAGTCTACCGTATAAACGGGGAGACAGGTGTGGTGGCGGCCGGCACACTGGAAAAGACCCTGGATACAGGGAAGAACCGTGTCGAGGTGTACTGGCTCGACGACAGCGAGCGGGTTGACTCCGTGACACGCAGGTTCAGGATCCGGAGAGAACTGGAGGTCTACCTTTTCGGTGAGGACGTACCCTACCACGGCTCGAGGGAGTTCGTGGCCGTCATTGAAAACCCCAACAATTCGACTGTGGAGAAAACCCTCCGGTTAGATACCGGTCCACAGACCGTTCCAGGGCTGATGCAGTCCCGGGTTATCCGGGTGAATGTGCCTCCGCACACCGAGGTGAGGAAGAGGATACGTGTGTTCGGGGTTGAGAAGGGAGCCGGAAAAGTGGATTTAGGAGGTTCGGCTGTAACATTCAACGTCACGGCCACAGGTGAATCAACGACCCGTATCTCTGCCGATGTACTGGAACAGTTCTTCTCCACCACCAGAACCAGTTTCTCGACATCGGTCAGATCTGGAAGGCTTGAGGCAGAGTGGAAGAACTCCGAGGCAGTGTTCCGGTATTCAAGGACGCCTGGAAGAGAGTTACTCGAGCTCTCCACTGAGGGATACAGGGTCAGGAAAGTAACCACTCCGGAGAGAAGTCTCTGGGTGGTGAAGTCGAGGAAAGGAGTCTACCGGCGTTCGGATGTCGTCCGGATAGAGGGGAGAATAGACCGGGAGACAGCCAAGAGATACATCGAAACGATGGAAAGAGAGTTCAGAAAGTTTTTACAGGTTCAGACCAGTGCTGTCAGAAACCTGAACACGAGCTGGAGAATAGAGTGAACAAGTTTCAGTCCACCCACAATGGTGCCTGCGACAAAGTTTGCAAGTGAGCGGTCGATACTTCCCGGGCCGTAACTGTTTGTGCTGGAACTATCCACTGGACCAGAAAGATATCAGGAATCTTATTAATCCAGACCATGTTCAGAGAAGTTCCACATGAAACCAAGGGGTGTTTCTGGTTTTTCCGGGATTCGAAAGAGGAGCGAAGAAAGGAGAATCGTTCCCTGGATAAATAGAAAAATTGGAAACGGTTCTGGTCCCCGATCCCGGATCTGAAGTCAGGAAAATTTTCTCGAGTTTCAGTCTGCCGGTATTCGCCTGTGGCAAAATACTACCAGGATCGTATTGTCACACCCGAAGACTAAACCAGAGTTTTTCCGGGTCCAGAGGATGTAAGAGGAAACCTCCCACCCCTCCATTTCGGGTGGAAGAGAGTTCTGGCTGAGTTCTCCTCGATTATAACAGAGGTATAATATAATAACACAGATATAATATAATAACAGTGTTATATCTTTGATTATCTGTAATACATAATTCCACACGAAATCAGGGGGTGGGGGTGAGGTGGACCTTGGCTTCGGATGGAATAGGATTATAAACCTTGGTTTCAAGTAGAATTTTACGGGGTAAAAAATGAATTTTAGAACTTCTTCGGGGGAGGGTTGGAGATGACACAGAGTAACCTTCAGTCGATGTTCTCCAACTATCTTGATCAGGATTCCGTTTTCAAGAACAAGGACGCGCTTACAACAAGCTGGAAACCTGAAAACATACTGCATCGCGACCAGCAGATCAATGATCTGGCGTCGATACTTGCACCGGCCCTGAAAGGGAACGATCCCAGCAATGTTTTCCTCTACGGTTCGGTGGGTACGGGCAAGACCCTTATCGTGAAGCATGTTACGGAGGAACTCCGATCTGTCGCGAAAGATCAGGAGATAGATCTCAATGTCCTTTACATAAACTGCAAGATGAAGAAGGTGGCGGATACAGAGTACCGGTTACTGGCTAAACTGGCACGTCAGCTCGGCGAAGAAGTCCCGTCGACAGGACTCCCGACCGACGAGATATACAACCGGTTCTTCGAGTCGCTCAAGGAGCAGAAGGGAGTCGTCATAATCGCCCTGGACGAGATAGACGCACTGGTGAAGAAGGTGGGAGACGAGTTCCTCTACAACCTTACGCGTATCAACGACGATCTGGAGGAGACCAAGGTCTCCATACTGGGGATATCCAACGACCTTAACTTCACGGAGTACATGGATTCCCGTGTGAAGTCCTCGCTTTCGGAGGAGGAGATCATCTTCCCACCCTACAACGCTCTTGAACTCAGGGAGATTCTGAAGGACAGGACTGATAAGGCCTTTGTAGAGAGTGTTCTGGAGGACGGCGCCATTTCAAAGGCCTCTGCACTGGCGGCACAGGAACACGGGGATGCACGCCGCGCCCTCGACCTTTTGAGGGTGGCCGGCGAGCTCGCTGAGCGTTCGGACTCCGAGAGAGTGATGAAGGATCACGTCGACATGGCGCAGAACAAGATCGAGCGCGACAGGATGGTCGAAACTGTTCGTTCACAGCCAAAGCAGTCGAAACTGGTTTTGTACACTATACTCCAGATGACGGAGGACGAGGACAAAATCGCGACGGGCGACGTCTACTCCGAGTACAAGGAGTACTGTAAGGACGTGGATCTGTCCGAGCTGACGCAGAGAAGGGTCTCGGGACTTATTTCAGAGTTGGATATGTTAGGGGTTATCAACGCTAAAGTCATCTCCAAGGGGAGGTACGGCAGGACCCGGCAGATATCCATCGACCTGCCTGACGACATCCGTGAACAGCTAGTGGAGATGCTTGAGGACAAGTTTTACATCTAATCCGTGAGGGGGAGAATGGAACAGAAAGCACTGAAAGAATTGACCAAGCAAGGTTGCATTGTAGGGAAGAACGCTGCCAGGTCTCTGGAAGAGAAAGACGTGGAGATGATAAAGCAGCTGGATACACCACCCATGTACATATCCCAGGAGATGCTGGAGCGTCTGCGGACAAACTTCTCCCCGAACGGGCACGCCGAAAGCACTGTAGAACATGAGAGCAACGGCACAAAGCTGATAGAGAAGACGGAGGGTTCCAGCGACCCCGAGGACCTCGAACTCGAGCACAGCGACGAGGAGGACCAGGAGCTACAGGAGGAGTTCGAGAAGAAGAGCTCTCACTTCGACAACGAAAAAACTGTGACCATAAAGGATACCCGGAACCATTCCGAGCTGGACACCAAGGTCGAGATCCTCGATGAGAAGGATATCTCCACTGACGAGAAAGATGTTCCAGAGTTCCTTCAGTACTACAACGACCGTTACGACAGGATGAAGGATCTGCTGATGAGGAGGATGGAGATGAAGTCCGCCACGACCATAAACCGTCTGGAGTCCAGGAACAAGGGTGAGGAGGCCACCACCATAGGGATGGTGAACGACAAGTACTCCACCAGCTCCGGCAAGTACATCGTGGAGATAGAGGACAAGACAGGCCAGTTCAAGGTCCTGGTTGAGGAGCGAGACGGCGAACGCATAGTACCTGACGAGGTTATCGGCGTGAGAGGCAGCATGGGAGGAGATATAATATACGCGGACTCCATAGTCCGGCCGGATCTGCCCATACCGCAGGGAGTGAAGACAACAGAGGAAAAGGTCTCCGCCGCATACATATCCGACCTCCACATCGGCTCCAAGGACACACTGAACAAGAGGATGGACCGTTTCGCGGAGTGGCTGAACTCGTCGGAGGCCCAGAACATAGGTTACCTGGTCATAACAGGAGATGTCGTCGAGGGAGTCGGCACCTATCCCGGCCAGGAGGACGAACTCGAGATAAAGGATATCTACAGGCAGTACGCCCGGTTCGAGGAGTGGGTTGAGAAGATACCGGAGAACATCCAGATAATAGTCGGGCCCGGCAACCACGACATAACCCGGCTGGCGGAGCCACAGCCCCGTCTCTCCGAGGAAGCACTTCCGAACGTGTCTGATTTCGACAACGTCCACCTGGTCCAGAATCCCCAGATGGTCCGTCTCCACGCCATTAACTCGGACGGCATCCGACACCTGATGTACCACGGCTACTCGTTCGACGACCAGATAGACAGGATAAAAGAGCTGAGGGAGAAGGCCTACGAGGAGCCCCATCACGTCATGATAGACCTGTTGAAGCGGAGGAACCTTGCGCCGGCCTACGGCTCCAACCTTCTGTCACCGGAAAAAGAGGATGCCATGGTGATAGAGGAGAAACCCGATGTCTTTGTATCCGGCCATCTCCACTCCCATGCCGACGAATCCTACAAGGGTGTGAACGTGATCTGTTCCTCGACATTCCAGGCCCAGACAGACTTCCAGAAACGCGTTGGTCACGAACCCGACCCAGGAAAGGTAACAGTAATGGACTTCAAAACCCGGAACACCACGGTAAAACAGTTCTGAGCTGGTTTACAGAGAGGAATAAACGATGAGGACTGAAGAATACTTCGAGGATATAGAGAAGGAGACAGAGAAGGCCTACGAGATAGCCGAGGCCGCACGGGAACAGTCGAAGGACCCCGAGCAGCGGGTCGACATCCCGGTGGCGACAGACCTGGCGGAAAAGGCCTCCTCCCTGGTTATAGCGGCGAAGTTCTCAGAACTCGAGGACCAGGGTGTTGCCGAGAGAATCCGCGAACTCGAGGAGGAATACGGCAAGAACGACGAAAGAGTCTCCTTCCGCATAGCTCGTGAGATAGCCACCGGAGAGTTCTACGACTTTGATTCCAGGGAGAGAGCCTGTGACGCAGGGATCCGTGTAGGCGTCTCGTACATGACAGGAGGGATAACGACCGCTCCTCTCGAGGGTATAGGCGACGTGAAGATAAGGAGAAACAGCGACGGCTCCGAGTACCTAGCGGTATACTACTCGGGCCCCATAAGGTCCGCTGGTGGAACCGCCTCCGCGATGAGTGTTTTGCTCGCGGACTACGTTCGACTCGGCGTGGGTCTGGACAGGTTCAAACCGTCGGAAACTGTGTTGAACCGGTACGCCACCGAGGTCGAGGACTACTACACCCGTGTCACCGCGAAACAGTACGACCCCGAACGTGAGGAGACCAGCATGATAGCGGAGAACGTACCTGTAGAGGTCACGGGCTCCCCAACGGAGAACCTGGAGGTCTCCAACTACAAGGACCTGGATAGAGTGGACACCAACAGGATAAGAGGAGGCATGTGCCTGGTGTACCTTGACGGCCTGCCGCTGAAGGCTCCGAAGATAAAGAAGAGGATCGAGAACTGGGGAGAGGAGTTCGGCCTGGAGCACTGGGACTGGGTGTCCGACTACCTTGAACTGCAGAAGGAACTTCACTCATCGGGGGAGGACAGCGACGAGGAGGAGTCCGACTACACACCGTCGGACAAGTACCTAGGTTCGCTGACCGCCGGAAGACCTGTATTCTCCCATCCCAGCAAGAAGGGAGGGTTCCGGCTGAGGTACGGCCACTCGAGGACCAACGGGCTTGCTGCCACGTCTTTCCACCCCGCCACGATGGAGATAACCCAGAGGTTCCTGGCGACAGGCACACAGATGAAGACCGAGTACCCGGGAAAGGCCACGGTGGGCACACCCACGGACTCCATCCACCCGCCTGTTGTGCGGCTGGAATCCGGGCGCGTTGTAAAGGTGGAGACCAGGGAAGAGGCCCGTGAACTGGAGAACGAAATCGAGGAGATTCTTTTCCTTGGCGACATACTTGTGCCCTACGGCGAGTTCGTGGAGAACGGGAAGAAACTGGTGCCGTCACCGTACGTTGAGGAGTGGTGGGAGAAGGAGCTCGAGAAGGAGCTCGAGGCACAGGACATGGAGCTTGGTCGGGACTTCTCTGACCGCGCCCCCACACCGGAGGAGGCGTTCAGGATTTCCCGGGCGCTCGACATACCTCTGCACCCGGACTGGACGTACCACTGGAGAGAGACCACCGTGGAACGGTTCCGGACTCTCTACCAGGAGCTGAGAGAGGGAGAGTTAAGCTCGGAGAAATCCAGGAGATGTCTGGAGGATATACTCGTTCCCCACGGCCCAGGGATGGAGCTGGATGATGAACACGAAAAAGTACTTGAAACGCTGCTGAAACCGGGAGAGGACAGCTCGGAGCTGCTGGAGGAAGTCGAGGAACCCGGGGACATCCCGTGGTTCATAGAGGAGGTGTCTGGCTTCAGGCTCCGTGAACAGGCACCTCACTACATCGGCGCCAGGATGGGCCGACCGGAAAAAGCCGAGAGAAGGACCATCGAGGGCAAGCCACAGCTCCTCTTCCCGTGTGGAAAGGAGGAAGGCGGCCGCATGAGAAACCTGGTGTCGTCCTACCAGGAGGAGACCGTCGACCAGAGCATCATCCACAACCGGTGTCCTGAATGCGGCGACTACACCCACTACGGGTACTGCAGGGACTGCGGGGTGCCGGCGGAACCAGTCTGGTTCTGTACCGAATGTGGAAAGGAACACAGGGAGAAGCCCCGGAAATGTGATTCCTGCGGTAATGAGCGTTTCAGACGTTACAGGGAGACGGACATCCCTGTGAAGGAGATGATCGACGACGCCATGGATAACCTGGATATGCGCCATCTACCCGAGCTGCTCAAATCCGTGCGAGGGATGTCCTCAAAACACAAGCACGTCGAGCCGCTGGAGAAAGGACTGCTGAGACAGAAATACGATCTGTACGTGAACAAGGACGGCACCGTGAGGTACGATGCATCGGATATACCGATGACTCATTTCAAGCCCCGGGAGATCTCTGTATCGGTCGAGAAGCTGCGGGAGATGGGTTACAGGCAGGACGCAGAGGGCGAACCACTGGAGAGAGAAGACCAGGTCGTCGAACTGAAGCCGCAGGACATCGTTATACCGGATGGAGATAACACCCTGGCGGCCTCCGACTACATGGTACGTGTCACGAAATTCATAGACGAGCTGCTTGAAAAATTCTACGGCCTCGAACCATACTATAACGTCGAATCCAAGGAGGACCTGGTCGGCGAACTGGTCATCGGCCTGGCACCACACACCTCTGGAGGGACCGTCGGACGGATAATAGGGTTCACCGACGCGAAAGGCATCTACGCCCACCCCTACTGGCACGCAGCGAAGAGGAGGAACGCCGACGGCGACGAGGACGCCATACTCATGATGATGGACGGGCTGCTGAACTTCTCCAGGAAGTTCCTCCCTGATATGACAGGTGCAAGAACCATGGACGCCCCGCTCATCCTCTCTACGGTTCTCAACCCTGACGAGGTCGACGACGAGGCATGGGCCATAGAGACGGTCGACGAGTACCCGCTCCAGTTCTACGAGGAGACGCAGGAGTACAGGAAGCCCTGGAACCTCGATACAGATATACCTATAGGAGAGGACATCGTCCACTCCGACGAACCCTACAGGCACGGCTACACCCACGAAACTTCGGATATCGAGAACAGCCCCAACCAGAGTGAGTACGTCACGCTCGACGAGATGTCGGAGAAGACCTCTGCCCAGCTGAAACTGGGGGAGAAGATAAAGGCGGTGGACGAGAACAGGGTCGCCGAGCTTTTACTCGACAAGCACTTCATACCCGACATAAAGGGCAACCTGCGTTCGTTCTCGTCCCAGGAGATGAGGTGCGTTGACTGCAACAAGAAGTTCCGCCGCGTGCCCCTGACCAATCAGGCCGTCGAGGCCACGGGAAAGATAACCGCGAAATGCCCTGAATGCGGCGGCAAGATCCTTTTAACGATATCCGAGGGCACCATCAAGAAGTACCTGGAGCCGTCCCAGGAGATAATCGACAGCTACGAGGTATCGCCCTACATGAGGCAACAGGTTCTGATACTCAACAAGACCATCCAGAGCCTTTTCGGCAAGAGCGACCGCCAGGCAGGCCTGAAACAGTTTACCGCCTAGAAAACCAAAAGGCTCTTTATGTTTTTATCATAGAGAAAGGTTATGGACGAACAAGTAGAACTTAAGGAGATAATGACCGACGGGGTCATAGCAGTCGACCAGGACGCCTCTATAGTTGAGGCAGCGAGAAAACTTAGAGAAGAAGACATAAGAGGTCTGGTAGTGGTCGATGAGGGCGATGCCGTCGGAGTACTGGTCGCACGCGACATAGTCTACAATGTTGTGGCCAGCAACAGGGATCCGGCGGAGACACAGGTAAAAGACGTGATGAGCACAGATCTTATCGTCGCCGAGGAGGACGAACTTCTGAACGACGTGGCGATGGCCATGGCGAAGAACGAGATATCTCGAGTCCCTGTTGTCCGTGGCGACATGCTTGTCGGCATAGTAACGCAGAGCGACATCCTGCGGGCCTGGCCCGGCTTCGCGGAGATAATGGAGGAAGAAGTCGAGATGGAGGCCTCCGCCGCACCCCGGAAAGAATCCAAGTCCGGCACCTGTGAGAACTGCGAGAACTACTCCGAGGACCTTCAGGAGGTAGACGGGCTCCTGCTCTGTCCCGAGTGCCGATAGCGAGAGCTTTTTTAGGCCTCGTATGAACTATTATGTATGGACATCGTTGAGGAGATAGGTCGGAGAAGGTTGACCCTTGAGACAGGGGAACCGGAGAACGCCTACTCCGAGCTCAGAGAGCTACTCGAGGACAGGATGAAGTTTTCCTCCGTCCACGAGGAGAAGTACTACAACGATGTCGATGGAAGAAACCTTAGAGCGAAGATAGTCACGACGTTCGGCATGGATAAGTACACCCACGAGGAATACGAGATATACTTTCACGTGGACCGGGAAAAATCCGAGGTTGACATCCAGGTGAAGGCCAAGCTCGTGACCAATTACCCCGAGGAGAAAGGCTACCAGCAGACGCTGTGGTACTACGCCTACCGTTCGCTGTTCGACAAGTTCCTCTACGGAGAGGTCAGGCACGGCTACGTGTCCGCAGTCGAGGAGAGACTGGACGACATGGTCGAAAACCTCAGGACAGCTCTGGAGGACGATTACAGTGGTTAAGTTCGAGACAGACCCGTTCAACAAGGAGGACCACTTTTTCGTGGATGAGGACCCCGCGAGAATATACCGCGGGTTGAAGGACCTGCTTGTGGAGGAGTTCGACATGGACCGCATCGAGGAGGGTCACAACGAGTTCTCCGTGCGTTCGCCCAAGGACAGGATAAGGATGCACGCCTTCAAGGAGAAAAGCCCCAACACCGTTCTCTACTTCAACCTCTCCTGGAAGGCGAAAGATCCCAAGGACATATTCAAGCAGGACCGCGGCGACGTCCTGAAGTCAGCGGTCAACACCACAGGAAAGGTAGTAACGGTCTATCCCGGTAACAACCCTCTGGTGTTCGAGCCGACACCCATCTCCAAGTACCCGCAGGAGAGAGCAGACCACACCCATCTCCAGTCACCGGAGCCCTCTGCCTTCCAGCGCTCGAAACTCTACGAGATACTCGTCGGGATATGGTACAACAAGTTCTACAGCAAGGAGATCGAACGGTACGAGGAAGAGGTCCAGGAGACGGTCACGCGTATAAACAACCTGATGCGGGAGAAGTTCGGAGTCGAAAAATCCATAGAGAGAACAGGGGCGTCCCACTACACCCCGCCGTGGCAGTGATGCAGGATGTCTGACGTAAATTTCGTTGACAGGATAATGGCCTGGCTCCACACACCAGGAACATCGGAGCCGGAAGGACTCGACGACTACTTCTCGAAGAAGGACGACATCTGGCATCACCACGAACTTTTCCAGGGAGAGACCGAGATAATGAACAAGGCGGAGTGGTACGACAGTCCGAACGTCATAGGGATATACAAGGACCACAAGTACGTCTTCAAGCAGAACATGGGGATCGGAGGGCCCGACGAGACCTTCTACTTCCAGAACGTGGACTCCCGCGAATTCGAGTCCGTGATGGAGGTCTCGGAGAGCCTGCCCAGCGGCCACGGCAGCCTGAGGCTTGAAACAGATATAAGCACGAAGAACCCGCCTGACCCGGACAACAACGACTTCGCGCTGATAGAGTACTGGGTCTCGGTCTACGTGGACTACAGTCTTCCCGGCGGCATAGATTTCCTGCCCAGGATCCTTGCATACCCGCTGAACCGGTTTTTCCGCGGCGCGTTCGAACGCTTCATACTGGAGGAGATAGTGCTGCGCGACACGGAGTACGCACGGGAACGGCTCTCGGAGTACTTCGATATCATCCGGAAACACCACGGAGAGGAGCCGATCCAGACCAAGACCCGTCAGGAGGCATACACCCCTGGCCCCGAGGAACGCAGGTTCTTCCAGTAGGATAGACAGAAAAAGTTTTCTGATTAAAGTGTATCCAGGGATTGCATTTTTGGCTGTCCTCGGTCAGCAGGTACGACCTTCGAGGGACAGGAGATGACTGCCTGTGTTACAGGACAGCCAAATCCTTGTTTTTCCGTGATGCCAATGGGGAGTATATACGTCAAGGTGCGGCCGGGCTCGGAAGAGTTCAGGATAGAGGAGAACGATTTCCTGACCGTCTACCTCGAGGAAGATGCAGAAAAAGGCCGGGCCAACTCGGAACTTGTTTCAAGGCTTGAAGACGTCCTGGGCGTCAAACCAGGTATAATCTCCGGCCACAGCTCCCGGAGGAAAAAACTCAGGGCAGACATGCCCGCAGACGAGATGAAGGAGAAGATGGTGAACCACGATGGCTAAGACCGCACCCGACTCGGCAAAATACGTGATAAAGGCAGAGGCCGAGGTATCCGGCATGGTGGAGAGATCCGACGTTGTCGGAGCCGTGTTCGGTCAGACAGAAGGCCTCCTGGGAGAGGAGCTTGACCTCCGGGAACTGAGGGAGACAGGCAAGGTCGGCCGCATGGAGGTCGATATCGAACGGCAGGACGGCAAGTCCATCGCAGTACTGAAGATACCCAGCTCGATGAACGCGACGGACACGGCACTGCTCGCCGCATCCCTTGAAACCATAGAGAAGATAGGGCCTGCTCTCGCGGACGTAACGATAGACGAGATACAGGACGTTCGCAGGAGCAAGCGCGACTACATAGTGAAACGTGCAAAGCAACTTCTCGGCGAGATACAGCGGGACTCGCCATCCCGTCAACAGCTCAGCGAGGAGATAAAGCAGGAGATCAGGAAGGAGGAAGTAGTGGAATATCGGGGATTTGATGCCGGCCCGGACCTGGAATGGTCCGACGAGGTCATCCTGGTGGAGGGAAAGGCCGACGTGCTGAACCTGCTGAAGCACGGCGTCAAGAACTCGCTGGCGATAGGCGGCACCTCTGTCCCGGACCGTATAGACGAGATTGCCGAGGACAGAGAGGTAACGGCGTTCCTGGACGGCGACCGCGGAGGAGACCTGATACTGCAGGAGCTGAAGCAGCGAGACCTGGTCGACAGAGTGGCCAGGGCACCGGACGACAGGGAAGTTGAGGAGCTATCGAAGAAGCAGGTGCACACCGCCCTCAGGGACAGCTCCCCGGTGAAATACACCGAAGACACCGAGGTAGAGGAGGACACCCCTGAAGAGGTTATCTCCGTGGTGGAGCAGAGACTGGAAGAACTTGTGGGTACGCGCGCGGTAAATGCCCTGGACGAGGAACTTGAAATCGTGGAGAAGACGCCGCTCTCCAGCCTCGAGGAAGCACTCGCGAAAGAGCCCTACGCAGTGGTGCTGGACGGCGAGATCACTCCGGAGAGGGTGGAAAAAGCCGAGGAGGCAGGTGTCAAGTACCTGGCAGGCAGCAAACTGGGCGAGACAGCCTCCTCATCGGAAATCCAGCTTTTCACCCGTGACAGTCTGGCGGAATCGAAAGCTTGATGTACCTAGAGACTGAAAGGTAACTATGCTGCCTGGCCTTGAAACCTTTCTGACGTCAGAGGCTCTCTACATCAGACTCATCCGGTTCCTTTCGGCCCTGATATCCGGGATAGTGTTCACACGTCTCCTCCTGCGGCCTTTAACCCGTTTGATAATGGAGAGACGCTACACGGACAAGAAAACAGTTCATTCTGCTCTTAACCTTGTGGAGATAGTTGCGCTCTTCGTCGTCCTCATCCTTTCCCTCCAGACAGGTTCGTTTGGTAATCTTACAACCGTTCTCGGAACTATAGCGGCTGCACTGACAGTGGCTGTAGGTTTCGGGATGAGAGACCAGGTGGCAAGTGTGGTGGCAGGCCTGTTCATCCAGATGTCCAGCCCTTTCGTCAGAGGAGACTACATCAAGGTGCAGGACTACGAGGGGGTCGTTAAGGATATAGAGCTCCACGCAACTACGCTGGACGGAGGGTCCGCGGAAAAGATGGTTGTCCCAAACAGTATAGTGGTCGGCAACGTACTGAAAAACTTTACCAGAGGCAGAAAAACGAAGACAAGTATAGAAATTGAGGTCGCGGCAGACAGGCTTGATGAACACCGTGAGGCATTGATTGAAGCCGCCAGCGAGGAAGAAGAGGTGCTGGAATCTGGTAAAGAAGTCATTTACCTGGGTCTCAGGGAGGGCAAGATGATGGCCGAGCTACGCTACTGGATAAGAGACTCCTCCGACATAAAGAAGGTGCGCAGCAACGTGCTGCAGAACTACAGTTCAAAGGCGGAGGAAAGAGGGCTGCTAGTCGAGCCCTCAGGGTAAATTTTCTGCCTCAAGAGGCTCCAGGCTTACAGGCCGGTTCTCCGTCTCGGATTCAAGGACCACGTTCGTGTTTGTGTTCTTGACGCCGTCCATCTTGTTCAGGTCCTGGACCAGGTTCTCCTTGAGTTCTCTACGACCACGGAACCGCGCGATAACTATTATGTCCTTGTCTCCAGTCACCTGGTAGAGCGAGGTGACAAAACCTCTCTCCGCGAGGTCTTCTGCCACGGCGTCCTGCATGCCGGCCTCGGTCCGTATCTGGGTTATGCTGGTCAGGTTGTAGCCCAGCCGGTCGTAGTCGATCACCGGTCTGAATCCGGCGATCACTCCAGAGTTCCTGAGCTCTTTGACCCTGTTGCTGACCGTTGAGGGAGAGGCGTCTACCTCGGAGGCCACCTGGCGCATGGAGGCACGGCCGTCCTCGTTCAGTCTCTCCAGGATATCCAGGTCAAGTTGGTCAACCATACTTGACAAATGTGCGGGAATTTTTAAATAACTGGCTGTGTGTCTGGCAAAATCTATAAATATCTTGCAAACGTATAACTACCTCATGGAAACAATGGAGAAAGCCGGAAGTTCCTGCGCGGTCTGCGGGGCCGAGATCTCCGCGGACCAGGAAGCGGTCGAATCCGTGGAGGGACCGGTTCACTCGGTCTGCATGGGGAAGCTCTTCTAGCTACAGCCCTATCTTTGATTTGAGGCGGTCGAGCAGACCTCCCTGCAGCTCGAAAATCCGCTCCATGTCCTCCTCGTCCAGTTCAAAGTCGAATATCTCTATGTTCTCCTCTGCGTGTTTCTCCGTGGAGGCCTTCGGTATCGCTGCAACGTTCCTCTGCTGTGTGAGCCAGCGCAGCGCCACCTGGGCCGGGGTCTTGCCGTACTTCTTACCGATATCTTTTAACGTGTCGTTGGACACTGCTTTCCCGACCGCGAGAGGGCTGTAGGCCGTTAACATAACACCGTTATCCGCACAGTACTCCAGCATATCCTCCTGGCTGTTGAACGGGTTGTACTTCACCTGGTTCGTAACTATGGGAGAATCCGAGAGCTCTCTCGCCCGTTCCAGCTGTTCGATCGAGAAATTGCTCACACCGATGTGGTTGACCTTTCCCGATTCCTGCAGCCGGTTCATCGCGTTCACGGTCTCCTCCAGCGGTACAGCGTCGGAGGGCGCATGGATAAGCAGGAGATCTATGTAATCTGTCTTCAGGCGGTCAAGACTGTCATCTACCGACTCCAGGACACGTTCCCAGGTCATGTTGGGTCTGTCAAGTTTTGTAACCAGGAAAACCTCGTCCCGGTCCACCTCCGACTCCTCTATCGCAGAGCCTACCGCGGCCTCGTTGCCGTACATCTGTGCTGTGTCAACGTGTCGGTAACCTGCTTCGAGACCCTCGATAACAGCTTTTTTGCATTCCTCCCCCTCCATCCGGGCTGTTCCCAGTCCCAGCGAAGGTATATTTACGCCGTCCACCTCCACATACTCCATAGTAAAAAATTCCTCTCGATACTCAAGAATCTACCGGTCCTGCAAGGATTAAAGAATCTAACCGGTCAAAACACTCACAGGCCTCGGTGGCTCAGCCGACTGGTTACGCTCAGTCGACACGCAATACAAGCTACTGTTTGCCTGTAAGCCTCGGTGGCTCAGCCTGGCTAGAGCGGTCCCCTCGTAACTGGTTACGCTCAGTTCCTACGAAAACCGGAAAACGGTTTTCTAGGGCAGAAGACCTCTATGAGGTCTTCAAGACACCATGCGAACAGCATGGCCTTCAGTTAAAGATCAGGGCTTTGCGAGACAGGGACAGGTCGCGGGTTCAAATCCCGCCCGGGGCTTTTTTGGCGCGGGATTTGAGGGGTTCGAATCTGAAGTTCTGACAGAGAATTTCTGCCCCAGAAAATCCTGAGGATTTTCGTAACCGTCCGGGCATACTATCTGGATTCTGCGACCAGTTTGAATGTTTCCTCCCTTTCCACAGCTTCCTCCACTTCAAGGTGTTCAGAGACTTTTTCCGCCGCTGTTTCCGCGTCAAAGCGTCCTTCCAGTGGAGGGCCGCGTTCCCCGCTTCCGGACCGGCTCCAGTCGAACACCACGAGTTTTCCGCCATCAAGTATCTCCGCAAAGTTCTCTAGCGCGGCGTCCACATCCAGCTCGTGGAAGGAGAATACAGAGAAGATTGCGTCCACGCGACCGGTATCCAGGTCCGAGGCTCTTGACCGGACGAGTTCGACGTTTCCCGGGAGCCCTTTCTCCCGGTAGTGGTGGTGCATCTCTTCCTGGAAATCGACGGCGTAAACCTTTTTCGCTTTCGAGGCCAGGTCATCGGTGAAGAAGCCTGTGCCGCTGCCTATCTCTGCCACGATGTCTCCGTCCACGTGCTCCAGAAGTTCCTCTCTTGAGACGTACCGGTAGCGGGCATCATCCTCCAGTTTCTCCGCTGACGCGGCATCCATCACGTGGTCGTCCATACATCTTCTTGAGGCCTCACGGTTTTATTTCTCTGAGTGAAAAGCTTTCCGTGAGGAAGAGCTACCTGGTCCCCGGCCTGTTAATGGCTCTGAAACCCGCGACAGCGCAGTCGCTGAACTCTTCGCAGCTGCAGCAGTTCTCCCAGGTACCGGAGTTCTCGGTCTGGATGATATTCGGTGCTCTACTGTTGCAGTTCGCGCTGGAGTCCGCGCTCATCTACCTCTCGGCACGTTTCTTCCTGGGCGAGTCGAAGCCCTGGAAGGCGGCCAGCATCGCAGGAATCGGCATTCCTTTCCGCATGCTGACAGGGATGATGCCTTTCATCGGTATCTTGGTCGGGCTGTGGGGTTACTGGTATCTGGCCCGTATAGGGTTCGATGCCAGCTATTTCAACGCTTTCCTGGTCGTCGCACCGGTATACGCGTTTGAGATAGGTCTCCGAGTTTTTATAGCGGGATTGGCCTGACGGAAAGAAGATTTAAACCAGCTTCACAATTTTTCTATAGGGTGAACTGAACTGGAAGAAAGAATCGGAGATCTGGCCGGCGAAGTATGGGACTACCTCCAGGAGGAGGATGAGAGTTCCCTGAGCGGGGTTTCACGGGCTATCGATGCACCGCAGTCGAAGGTAAACATGGCGCTGGGTTGGCTGGCCCGCGAGGGAAAACTGGATTTCGTGGACAACGGCCGCGGCACAAGCGTACGCCTGCGGTAGGAAAAAGTTTAATTCTCCGACCACTAATTCTGGTCCATGTCTCTCAGAGCAGGAGCAGAAACTATAGTTGAACAGTGTCTCGATGTCAAACCCGGGGAAAAAGTGGTCGTGGTCAACGACGGCAACGACCCCGAATTGATCGACGCAGTTCTTGAAGTGCTGGACGAGACCGGCTGCAAGCACGAGCTGATGGAGTACCCGGAGCCGGAGAACCACGGCACCGAACCCCCAGAGGACGTTGCGGAAGCCATGAGAGACGCCGACGTTTTTATCGCCCCGACAAAGAAGTCGCTCAGTCACACCCAGGCGAGGGAAGAAGCCTGCGAGGCAGCTACAAGAGGGGCGACCCTTCCGGGCATCAACAGAGAGATCTGGAACTCCAGTTTGCAGGCGGACTACTCCCGGGTGGAGGAGATAACCGAGAAGGTGTACTCGATGCTGGAGGAAACCTCTGAGGTCCGGGTGAAGACGCCCTCCGGCACGGACTTCACCTTTGAGGTGGACTTTGACTCTTTCTTCACCGACACAGGCATGATAGAGGACCCCGGAGAGTTCGGGAACCTGCCGGCGGGAGAGGCCCATGGAGGCGTCCGTAACGGTTCAGGCACCATAGTTATCGACCATTTCCCGTTCGCACCTTCCGGCACGGAGGTGAGGGTCGAGGATTCCCGGGTCGTGGACATCGAAGAGGCCGGTTCCTCGGAACTGGGACGGAAGATAGCCGACAGCGAGTGTGTACGGAACATCGCGGAGTTCGGCTTCGGCACGAACCCGGAGGCCAAGCTCATCGGTAACACGCTGCAGGACGAGAAGGTGTTCGGAACGGTGCACATAGCATTCGGTGACAACACCCACTACTTCTCCTCCGGGGAGAGGCGGACTGAATGCGATATACACTGGGACACCGTCTGCGAGGACCCGACGGTCTGGTTTGACGACCAGAAAGTACTTGACGAGGGCAAACCCGTTTTCATGGACTAGGGCGATTTATTTTAAGCGGGGGATTCCAATCTATGTGTAGACGATGGGCCTGCTATCTTCAAACGTCAAGAACTCCCTGAACGAGTCCGTATCCGAGACCAAGGAACGGAACGAAGAGGAGGAGAGCGGAGAAGGGCCTCCTTCCATCGAGGAAGAACTGGAGCACCTGAGGAACCGTATAGAATCCCTGAGATCAACCCAGGAAGAAGTTTCTCGAAGGAACCAGGAGATAGCAGAGAGGCTTTCAGACATCAAGGACTACCTCGGCGACGAATCCGATCTACACCAGCGCATAGACCAGCTGGAGGAGGAGCTCGAGGAGGTGGAGGTTGCGGACGAATCAAGTATATCCAAGGCGATCAAACGCCAGAAAGAGCTCCGGGACCAGGTTATGGAGCTGCAGCAGCAGGTCTCCGGCCTCGAGCACCACTTCGAGGAATTCCCCAACGACTACGAGTTCGAGGACATCGTCGACGAGTTCGACGAGAAAGTGGAGATGCTGGAGAAAACCCTTCCGGTTCTTGAGGACGCCCTGGGAGACCTCGAGGAGGCGGAAGGAGAGGAGCTTGTGACCGAGAGAGACCTGGAGGAGCTGCGGGATGGCCTGGTACACGAGGACGACCTCAACGAACTACAGTCTGCCGTCAACAGTCTTGAAGACGCCTTCGACGGTGCAACCGAGCAGATACAGGAGTCGATGGTCGAGGAGAAGGTCGACCGCTCCGAGCTCGAAAACGAGATAGAGAGCCTGAGAAACGATATCGGTAACGTGGCCTCCGTGGTCGACGAACTGATGGGTCTGAAGCAGCGCATCGAAGACGCAGAGATAGAGGAGAAGGTCGACCGTTCAGAGTTCGAGTCCTCACTGGAGGACATGCGTGAGGAGCTGGAGGATGTCGAATCCTCGCTGGAGGAAATTAAAGGTGTTAAACAGGAGATTGAAAACGCGGAGATAGAGGAGAAGGTCGACCGGGAAGAGTTCGAGTCGCAGATAGAACACCTCGAGGAGGATATCGGTCGCCTGAAGGCTCTGGACGAACAGTTCTCCGAGCTGGAGGAGACGGTCAGGGAAGATATAATAGAGGAGAAGGTCGACCGGGAAGAGTTCGAGTCCTCGCTGGATGAAATTGAAGATGTTAAACAGGAGATTGAAAACGCGGAGATAGAGGAGAAGGTCGACCGTTCCGAGCTCGAGGAGAAACTGGAGGACATAAAGGACAGGATCGTTGACCTGTCCGACTTCCAGGACAGGGTTGACAGGCTCGAGGTCGAACAGGATGTTCTTGAGGCAGAGCTCGAGGAGGAACTGGAGGAGGCGAAGGACGAGATACTGGAAGAGTCGGCCTACCACTCCATGGGCAACGCCAGCCAGTCACACCTGGAGGAGGTCGCGCTGCGGATGGGAGAGCTGCACGCCGGCCTCGAAAGAGAGATAGTTGACATAAGAGAGGAACTCGCCGAACTTGAGGGAAAGCTGGACGAACAGGAACTCCTCGACGTCCGGGAAAAACTGGGGGAACTGGAAAACCAGATCTCGAACATAGCCATCGAGGAGAAGGTCGACCGTTCAGAGTTCGAGGAACGCGTCGAGGAGGTCGAGGAAGGCCTTGACGAACGGATAGTGGGCGTTGAGAACGAACTGGAAAAGGTCGAACTGGATGAAGCGGTGGACCGCTCCGAACTCGAGGAGGAGCTGGAGAAGGCGAAAGACGAACTCGGCGTATCCATCGTGGAGACAGAACACGTACTGAGAGAGGATCTGGTGGAGAAATCCCAGCTACGTGGTGTATGGGACACCCTTGACCTGTTCGACGAGAGACACCAGGAGCTTCGTTCCCGTGTACAACAGGTCGACTCCGACCTGGGTTCGGTGCAGGAGGAGCTTTCCCGCGTGCATAACCGGCTTGACTACCTTGACGTTGAGGAGAAGGTAGATACCTCTCAGCTCGAGGAGAGGCTGGAGAAGATACGGGACGAGGTCACCATATCCGTCATGGAGACCGTGGAGAACCTGCGTTCTCAGCTGGCCACCAAGTCTGATGTACGCGACATGATCCCGGACGAGGACGAGATAAGGGAAAAAGTCGGGTCTGAGATCGAGGAGCAGGTGCCGGATCAGACAGAGACAGACATCGACACCGACGAGATAGTGTCGAGGGTGAAGGACGAGCTGGAGGACGAGATCGATACCGGTGGAGAACCCGAGGTGACCCGTGAGGAGTTCGAACAGCTGCAGCAGGATGTCCAGGAGGTCTCCGACCTCATGGTGGAGCTGGCTAGGAAGGTCCGGGAGTAGACAACTTTTTTAACTGTGTGACCCGTTTTCTTTATCGATGGACGCGTCTGGCAGGATTCAGGCCGTGAATGATATGTCTGGCCGAGCCGTTATGCCGTCCAAGTCTTTTACAGAGAAGTTCTTCAATATCACTGGGGCTAAGTTTACAAAGTAAAACGCCCCAGGACCACGCCCGTTCCCGAGGTTTTTCAGCATGGTTCTGGACTGGATGGATGAAGGCGCCCAACGGCTTGTGTTCGTTCTCTGTTTACCTCTGGTGGATGGAGTTTTCGCAACTTTACTGGTTACAGGAGCGGTTGAAACCTTTTCGGCGGCTGTAAACGTGGCTTTAACAGTTTTCACTGGTGCAGGAGCTCTTGCCATACTTTATTCCAGCTCTGATTCAGGTAGACACGCCAGGAAGATGGCTGTCCAGGCCGCACCCTTCCTGATACTCGGTTCTATGGTCGTGGCTCTGGTGGCGCCCGCGTTCGAGCAGATGTTCTACGTCCACCGTCTGAAGTACGCCGCAGGTCTGGCGCTCGTGGTGATAGCAGGCCACCTGTCCCGGGTGGAGCTGGCCGAGAAGTTCTCGGTCCCGGCGATAATACTTACAGGGCTCCTGCTCTCGGTGAGAGATCTGTCTGCCGCGGTGTTCAGCCTGGAGTACGTTGCTCCCGCCCTTCTAACCTCGGGGATCGCGGCTGCAGGCCTGTACCTTGCCAGCTTCTTGGGGAAGGAAAGGATGGACCTCAGTTACATCCGTAGAGGTGGGTCGATCGTGCTCCTGGTAATCGCGCTCTCACAGTTCGGTATCGAGATGCCTGCCCGGCTCGGGCTCGCGATCTTTGCTTTTTCGGTTATAGCGTCCATGCGCTAGAAGGTGTGGACCTCGAATTCCACGTTCATGGAGTCCATGGAGGATATCCTTGCCACAAGTCTCTCCCTCAGCGGCCGGAAGGTCAGGAGGAAGCCCATGGTGTCGGTCAACAGACCAGGCGTCAGCAGGAAGATCCCGGCCAGAACCAGCATGCCTCCCTCAAGCACGTTCCGGGACATCTCTCCTGCAGTCACGGAGCGCTGAAGTTTCCTGACGACATGGGTTCCCTCTCTCCTGATGATCTCGGCTCCCGCTATCCCGGTCAGGAGTACAATTCCCAGGGTCTGCCAGAAACCTATCCAGCCGACCACCTTGAAAAGCAGGTAGAGGTCGATGAAGGGCACTGCCAGCAGGAGCAACACCAGGTATCTGAGCATATACCAGCTTTGTTCTGTATTCTTTAAAACCCGGCAGGATTCAAAACTGTCTGCACGAAAAACCTGTCCATGCAGAACTACGAGGAACTCATGGATGAGATACGTCTTGTATACACGCTCGACGATATCGGGGAGTTGCTTGAATGGGACGAGGAGGTCACCATGCCTGAAAACGGGTTAAAAGCCCGCTCCAGGCAGAAATCCGCGGTCTCGAAGCTGCGTCACAGGGTCCTGACAGGCGAGAGACTGGGCGAGATACTGGAGGCTCTGGACCGGGACGAGCTGGACAGAGAACAGGAGGCGGTAGTGCGCGAAGTGGAACGGGAGCGCGAGAAGATGATTGCGGTCCCGCCCGACCTGATGGAGCGTATCTCCTCGAAACAGACCGAGGCCGTCGAGGCGTGGCGCCAGGCCCGTGAGGAGAGCGATTTCGAGAAGTTCCGGCCCCACCTCGAGGAGATGGTTGAACTCATGAGAGAGTACGCCGCAGAGGTCGAACCCGGTGAAGAGCCTTACCGTGTTTTATTCCGGGAATACGAGCCCTACATTGGTTTCGAAAGGATGGAGAACATGCTCGAGGAACTGAGAGACGGCCTGCAGCCGATAATCGATGGTGCCTCGGGAGGGAAGGAACTGGATATATCTGTGCCTGAAGAAGGACAGAAGGAGTTCTGCCGTGATATAGCCCGCGACCTTGGGCTGGGAGAGGAGGAGTCCCGCCTGGACACATCCACACACCCCTTCACCTACGGTAACGCTCTGGAGGGGAGGATAACGACCAGATTCAGCGGCGATCCCTCGGAAGCCGCACTTATAACCATGCATGAGGGAGGCCACGCGCTCTACAACCTTGGACTGCCGGAGGAGCATTACGGGAGCCCGCTGGGAGCTCCACGAGAGATGAGTATCCACGAGTCACAATCAAAGATATGGGAGAACCACGTCGCCCGCTCCAGGGAGTTCTGGGGATATGTCACGCCCAGGATGAAGGAGTTTTTCCCGGAGATCGAGGCCTCCGCCAGGGATTTCTACCGGGCCAGAACCCGCATCAGGGACGACAACCCGATAAGGGTTGAAGCCGACGAACTCACGTTCCACCTTCACATAGCGCTGCGTTTCGAGCTGGAGAGGGAACTTGTTAACGGAGAACTTGCTGTGGAAGACCTTCCAGAACAGTGGGACCGGAAGATGGAGGAGTACCTCGGCCTCAGACCGGAGAACGATTCGGAGGGTGTGTTGCAGGACATCCACTGGGCTCTAGGCGCTTTCGGTTACTTCCCGACCTACTCCCTGGGAAGCGCCATAGCCGCCCAGCTCTACAACGCGGCGCAGCAGGAAATAGATATCGAGGAGGCGGTGGCCCGGGGAGATTTCTCGCCACTCAGGGACTGGCTGCGGGAGAACATCCACCGGCATGGCCAGCTTTACAGGACAGAGGAGCTCGTCGAGCACGCCACAGGTGAGAAGCCGTCCGCGAAGTATTTCCTGGATTACGCCCGGCAGAAGTATCAGTAGACCTCTCGGACTACAAGTTCGAGTTCTCCCTGGTAGAGCGATACCTCGCCGGATACAGTTATGGGGCGGCCCAGGCCCTTCCTCCTCACCGGGTCGAAGTTGACGACCCTGATGGAGCCCGTGGAGTCCTTCAGGGTGAAGAACTCAGTATCGTCGTTCGTGTAGTAGTCCTGGATGGTGCCGTTGATCTTTACTATGTCGCCCACGAGAGATTCGTCTATGTCGGCCGCGTCGACCTCCACCGGGGCCAGCCGGGCCGAACCGATGTACATCAGCGCCAGACCTGTGGCGGCAAGGAGAACGGAGACGCGGTAAAGGTTTTTCATAGCTCCCTCCGGTGTATGAGCCGGTATTCGGGCCCTCTGTCCGTCATCTCGCTCTCGTAGAGCTTGACCGAGTCCACAGTGAAATCCCCGAAGTAGTGGTCTTCGAACTCCTGGAATTGTTTCTGCAGCTTCCGTTTCTTCCCGGACGAGAGGTTTTTCACCCTGACCAGGGTGGCGTGTGGCTTGAACTCGTGGTCGCTGTCTTCCCGCACCTCATGTTGTGAGACTTCGCGGTAGAGGTCGAACACCTCCGGAGAATCTATGCCCGCCCATATGACGCGTATGTAGTCGCTGGACGGAAACGCGCCGACACCTCTTGCACCGGCCTCAAAGCTCTCCGTATCGACGTCTTTCATCGCCTGTTTCACCTGTTCCAGATCTTCCCCGTCGATGTCCTGGAAGAACTGGAGGGTGACATGTATCTGCTCCCTGGGAACCGGGTTGAACCCCAGGTCGAACCTGTCGCGGACGTGCTCGAGTTCGTCCAGGACTTCTTCGTCTTCTATATCTATGGCGGAGAACACTCGAGCCATACAAGTTTTTAATTCTCCATCCCTCATAAAGATATGTTAAGGTGTAATAATGGCGGATAACCCACGTGGAACAGAGCTAGTAGGAAAGACAATCGTTTCCGAGGAACACGGCAAAAAATACGGAGAAGTCGAGGACGTCTCGTTTGTGGCGGATACAGGCGAACTGATGAACATCCTCATCACAGGCACCACCCAGCACCTCGAGGACAGCGACCTCCAGGAGGACAGGAAGGGGCGCAAGATCGTGCCTTTCTCCTCGGTCCGGTCTATCGGGGACTTCGTGATAGTCGCCGAGGACGACATCATGTAGAGGAATCGAGTAAATCCTCTACTCTGCTCAGGCCTTCCCAGATGCTGGAGTGGGATTTCGCCGTCCAGTAGAGCGTTTTTCCCGCCAGCCCGTGGCCCTCTATCATTTCCAACCTCTCTTCCTTCAGTTCCTCAAGTCTTTCATCCGTTAGTTCTGTGTCGCCGTCCTTCAGGTCGTCCATTATCTGGCCGGCAGCACCCAGATCGTACAGGAACTCTGTGTTCTCCGGCCCGGCCTCGTAACCTGTCCCGGCATCCCAGAGTACGCTGATGGTCTCGGCGGTGGCCTCTGCAACGTTTAACCTGGTCTGGTAGTCCTTGGTCTCTTCGGCCCGGAGATACAGGTCTTTCAGGTCGTCCAGCGCCTGTAGAACCTCGTGGTAGCTTCCCAGGGTTTCCTCAACAGTTCTCTCCTCTCCGTCTACTTCTATGGTTTTGAAGATCCTGTCTGCATCTTCTCTCAGGTAGTCGCCGAGTATCTTCGCGGTCCTGTAGACCCCTTTTTCAGCGGGCGTCCCCTCCGGTATCTCGCCCCCGGTGTAGGCCTGCCGGTAGTTCTCCAGGAGTTCCTCCGGTTCCCTGGGTTCAAAACCGTCATCGCCGTCGACAAGGTCGTCCGCCCGCAGGATACCGAGACCGAAGACCCCGGCTATCCTGGCGGCGTCACGGAGGCCGGATGGAGAATAGTTGCCGTCCCGCAGCTGGACCCCGAGAAGAGGATAGGCCATCTCCCGGTACTTGTGCGCTGACCGCGGCTCGATGTCTTCCGGTATACCGGAGTCCACTTCCTCCAGGATCTGGTTCTTTGAGGGCAGTTCCACGGAAAAAAACAGTTCCGAAGTTTTTTTACTTCAGTGGAGTGACAACTCTATTCTCCGACTATTCCCTCATCCTTTACGCGGAACACGGCCTCACCCTCGGGCATGTAGGGCGAGTCCACGAGCCTTGCGATACGCTTGTCCTTCTTGGACTTCCGCAGGTATACGCGGACGGCAGAGTTGTGCGCCACGATGTGACCCCCGATCGCACTTGTCGGATCTCCGAACATCTGGTCCGGGTTCGACATAACCTGGTTTGTCACCAGTACAGCCATGTTGTGGGCGTTCGCAAGCCTTAGCAAGGTGTTCATGTGCTGGTTCAGTTTCTGCTGTCTCGGCGCCAGTTCTCCTCTTCCGACGTAGTCGGAACGGAACTGGGCGGTCAGAGAGTCCACGATTATGAGACCGATGTCCTGTTGCTGGGCGATGGTCTGTGCCTCCTCCGCCAGAAGTATCTGGTGGTCGGAGTTAAACGCTCTCGCCACGTGGATGTTCTCCAGGGTTTCGTCGATGTCCAGGCCCCTGGCTTCTGCCATCTGTTCTATCCTGTCCGGGATGAACGTGTCCTCCGTGTCGATGTATATTGCACCTTTTCCCAGTCCTCCCTCGCCTTCCGGCAGCTGGACGTTCACGGCGAGCTGGTGGGCAAGCTGGGTCTTGGCGGATCCGTATTCTCCGTAAACCTCGGTGATGGCCTGGGTCTCTACTCCGCCGCCCAGTATCTCGTCGAAGTCGTCGGCGCCGGTGGTTATCCGTTCCATCTCCTTTCTCTGCTCGTACTTGTCCTTCCCGGTCTCGAAGCCGATGTCGAGATGTTTCCTGGCCTCGGTGATTATGCTCTGGGCCTTGTTCTCTCCGAGGTCTGCTACCTCTCCAAGGTCGCCTGCGCTCATCGTGGCGATCGACATCAGGTCGTCGTATCCTGCTTCTTCCAGCTTTTCCGCCGTTTTACCTCCCACTCCTTTGATATCTTCAAGTTCTGTGTCATCTGCCATTATCAGGTCACCTCTCTGCTACTGTCTTCCGGTCTCTCCGGGCGTCGCATCTTTCTATACCTCCATAAGTTCAAGCATGTCTTCTATCTGTTCTTCGGGCACCACTTCCTCTATCTCGTTGGCTATCATCTCTATCCTGCCGAAGTAGTCGTTGTAACGTGTCCTGCCCTCCACCGAGAGTTCGGTTCCCAGTACGTCTTCAGCGGCTTTCTCGACCTCTTCGATCTCTCCCTCCTTCTCGATGTCCTCGTCGATGTCCAGAAGTTCTCTGGCCTGGTCCCGGAAGAAAACAACGCGCAGGTTTCCGGTGCCGTCGTCAAGGACTGCTGAGACCGCTAGCGCCTTATCCGGTTCCACCTCGCCGTGCTCCTTGCACACGTATTTGCCATCGTCGTCCTCTCTTACCGAGGTCCCGCATTCGGGGCAGATGTTGTAGAACGGGTTGCTTGTGTATACCGCCATCAACATCCCCTGGACCTGGTAACTGGTGTTCTCGTTCCGGACCTCCCGGATGCTGACCTCGCTGGTCTCGGAACCGCCTCCACCGGTCTCGACCTCGGGGACTTCATCGTCGTCAGCCATCTTTACCTGGGCGCTGTCGCCCAGTCTGAGCTCTGCATTTTCCCTGTTGTCCTCAATGGTGTAGGCGCCCGCCAGTTCGATGGCGTCTCCTTCCCCGATTTTTTCGGCTATCTCTGTCTGGTCGTCCCAGAGCGTAAGCCGTATGGTGCCGGTGTCGTCTCCCAGCACCACGTTCTGTACTTTACCTTCGTCGCCGTCATCACGTTCAAAAGTATTTGGTTCCAGGACACGGACTACTCTGGCCTTCATGTGGACTTTCCGCATGTCAGGCACGATGTTCTCTATCTTGAGGTCCTGGTTGTTGTCTTCAGATACCTGGACGCCGTGTTCTTTAGCTACAAGATGTATGGCTCCTTCCTCGGATACCAGACCCTCGAACTCCTCTATTTTATTCTTTACTTTATCTTTAACTTCTTCTTCGTCGAGCTCTGTCTCGTCTACTATGGTCTGAATTATGTCTTCGGCGTCCATGATAAGAAAATAAGATGGAAAGCTTAAATCCTCTTTTATCGGGAGAGCCTGCTAAAAAATCAGAGACAGGAACACAGGTTTTTCCCTACCTGAGCGCCTCTTTGATGTCTTCAGCCCTGACGGTCTTGCGTCCGTTATCCTCCGCAATCGCTATGGCCTCCTCGGCCACATCTCCTGCGAAAGTTTCGAGAACTCCGCGTAGAGATTCAGCGCTGTCTCTAGAAACTCTTTTGTCGCCTTGACTCTTGATAATCTCCTTCATTTTAGCGATTGAAAATTCCATTATTGACCACTCTATGCAATATTGAATCCTGAACCATTATAAACAAAACGGCTTTTGAGAGGCTGAGACAATTTTATATCGCTGGAATTAATAAACGAGCAGAACTAATTGGAGCATGGGGGGAGAGATGGGTCGTAGCATTGAAGAGTTCTTTTTACACCTTAAACCGTCCAAGATAATGGTGAGGCTTGCAGATCCTTCTGTGGAAAACTACGCATCGGCTCTCTCGAGCGAGGTCGACTCCACTTACTCTCACACGGTACGGATCCTGCAGCAGATGGAGGAGTTCGACCTGGTCCGTTCCGAGAAGAAGGGCCGAAAGAAGGAGATAGAACTCACATCCCGGGGCGAACGCATAGCCGAGGACCTGAACCAGCTCATCCGCGATATTACCGAGGGATAGGTGAGCCAGGACTCCAGGAAAGCTCACACGACGGAAGACTGTGTGGATACAGCGAACAACATTGTGTTTGTTAATTACGAACATTCTATGTTCTTTAAAAACTTCTGTTTTTGTTTCAAAGTGAAAACGTGTGACATGAGTGTTTGATTTGAGCGAACAACCTCTCCAAAACTATATTTTTGTGGCTGCAGAAGCCTCTGTGTGAAGGTAACAAAGATACAGGATGATGGAAACAAGTTCATACTTCACGGAGAGTCGGGCCTTTACGACCGGGTAAGAGAGGTTTTCGAGAACATAGCGCCCGGCGTCAACGTCACGCCCTCGGAGGAGGCCGAGGCCCATATACTCTACAACGAGAACAACAGGGATATCGTGCTGGGGGTCCTGGACGACCATACCCGGGGCTAGTCCAGGGTAACTCTTACGTGGCCGTCCTCGGCGTATTCTCCGACTTCGTCGTCCAGTGACGCCTCTTCTCCGTTCAACAGGACCTGGTAATCCGGATCCTCTCCGTTCGCCTGGGCCTCGATCTGTTCTCCCACTTTCTCCACCACAAACCTCTCGTCTCCCCGTACATCAGGGGTCAGTAGCTGTATCGGTATCTCCCGGACGGTGAGCTCAGAGAACACCCTGAACCGGTAATCCATGTTGAACTCCAGCACCACTGTTTCGTCATACCCGCGCGACATGTCTCGAATTTCTGCCATAACTATTATTTTCGGGCACCCAAATAATTCTTTACCCGGACCCGATGAGTGTTCGTATAGCTCCAACACTCAGGGGTTCGCCCTCCCTCAGGACACGACCTCCAGCACAAACCTCCTTTATACAGATATGGAGGGTTCGTGTTTCTGGGTACATCTCTGGCGCCTGGGCAAGGGTAATCCAGAGAGATGTGCTATAAAATAAAGAAGGTATGTTTTCACTGTCCGGAAGACGGCTGACTGATTCACTGGCTTCTGTTATACCTTCTTTGTTCTGGAGGTTTTCCTCATTTCTCCGTTCTGTCCAGAGTGTCTGTGTTTTTTGCACACTCGTTGAGCAGGAGGTCTGCGATCGGATGTTCTGACATATCGTGTTCTACACTCTCTGTTCGTGCCAGGTTGCGCGGCCTCAGGACAGAAGAGTGTTCGTAGAACTTGAACTCTCTTTTTCCACAGGACGTTACTTTGTGAGAACAACATTTGTTTTTAAAGAGTATAGAGTGTTCGTTATTTTTGAACTAGTTGGTGTGTGTCTGCTGTGAACATCCTGCCGGCCAGGGAAGGTATCTTTCTGTCCGCGCGAGAGTGTGGCTTCTGTGTGTCGCCGGCCTGGTGCCTCTCTTTGAGGTGTGAGGTCTGGCGGCTTTCATCGTCGGTCCGGAGAGATCTACCTGAACGACTGTCTGCTCCGACAGAAGTGTTTGTCCGCCGGTTTCAAGGAAAACCTCCTAAACCGGGTTTTGAGCCGATGAAACCGACAAAACCGTCAAAAGTTTGGTGTATGTATCAGAACCCTTTTTCTATGAGAAGCGTTTAATCGGTTTTATGAGTATGATAGCACGACTCCGTGATTCGACGGCGGAAGCTCGCAAGAAGTACTCGCTTCTTGGAATCAGACTGATGATGGGCTGGATTTTCTTTACCGCCGGCCTGGGTAAACTCCTGGACAAGGACGGTCTCGCTTTCAAAGGCGCGGCACCGTACCTGGCGCATGCGTCTCTGCAGACGCCATCGTTCTCGGGAGGTATCCAGGGCATCCTTCAGGCTCCTGGCCTGGCCCTGGTAAAGGTCGGGGCGGTTATCATGGAACCTGTCTTCGGTTTCATGGCCAGCATCCCGTTCATAGGGCAGCTGGTGGTCCTCAGCGAATTATTCGTTGGACTGGCCCTGCTCTTCGGCGTGCTGACAAGGCTCGGTGCCTTCATCGGCGCAGTTATGGCGCTGATGTTCTACTACGGCAACACGGCCTTCAAGCACGGTCTGATGAACTCTGACTTCGTCTACCTCTACCTGTTCGTGGTTATCGCGGTGGTAGGGGCTGGCAGGTTCTACGGTTTCGACGACCGTCTTGCCGAGTCGGAGTTCTTTGAGAGATATCCAAGGCTGAAGTACCTGCTTGGCTGACGCCGGTATGGACGGGCGACAGTGCCGGTCCTCACAACTTTCTTTTTTATTTTCCTTTGAAAGCGCCTGGAGGGGCATGATTGAAATAGGAAGCCCACAAATTATCGATATAGGCGATATTCATGGAGATAATGGGCGTCAAGATCAACCTGAACAGGAGAGACTGGATCCGGGTAGGATCCCTGCTACTTGTGATGGTTGTGGTAGGAAACCTGGGAGGCCTCACCAACCATGCACTTGTAGTTCAGAGAGTGATGGTGCCGCTGACACTGCTTGCCATGGTATTCGGTATCTACTTCACCATAAAGACCAAGCAGCAGTGGGGTGGCCAGATGGGCCGTTTCTTGGATATGCAGGCGGTAGCCATGACACTCCTCACCTACATGTGGATACTTACTGTGGTGGTCAACCAGGGAATACCGCTCTTCGGCATCCCCACCAACTACTGGCTGAGCTACATGTACTCGTCAGGCGGTGCAGGGTTTGTTACAGCAGTATACTCGTTCTACCTGCTTAACTCCGGAGGGCAATAACCCTTTTTTCTTTGTTCTTGAGTTGCAGTCGGCCGTGAGATGGTGTAAGAAGAAAAAGGAGGGAAGTCAGTCGAGGTCTCTGAGGACGAACCACCAGTCTCTGATGTCGTAACCCTGATCCTCGGCCTCTCTGATACGTTCCCGCATCTCTTCATCGGTTGAGGGAGGCGGGAGGAGCGCACTGTCGCCGAAGTCTTCGTTTTCCGGCCAGTTGGCCGGGAGCGCCACTCCTTCGCTGTCAGAGGTCTGCAGCGCTTTCAGTGAACGCAGGATCTCATCGATGTTTCTTCCTGCCTCCTCCGGGTAGTAGAGCACCTGTCTCACAACGCCCTCGGGGTCGACGATGAAGACTGCTCGGACGGTAGAGGTGCTTCCGCCCTGGAGCATCCCCAGTTCTTCCGCCACCTCACCGCTTTCGTCCGCGATGATGGGGAACTCGATTTCTTCGCCGAACTCGTCCTCTATCCACTCGGTCCACTTGATGTGGGAGTGTACACGGTCTACGGATAGTCCCACCAGGTTCGCGTTGAGTTCATCGAACTCCTCCTTCCTTTGCTGGAAGGCAAGGAACTCTGTCGTGCATACCGGGGTGAAATCGCCGGGATGACTGAAAAGCACGAGCCATTCCCCGCTGTAATCTTCCGGCAGTTCTATCCTGCCGTGCGTTGATTTTGCAGTTATCTCGGGAAAGTCTTCTCCTATAAGAGGGATGTTGTTTTCCATAACTGGGTCCAGGCCGGCAAGCTTCTTTAACGGAAAGGTTACCTCCAGGTTCCTATATGAAGTCCTTCACCGTCTCGAAGAAGGTCTTCTCCTTTTCAGGTTCGCGGCGCATCTCCTGGATCTCTTCGCTGCCGTCCAGGTCCTCTGGAACTTTCACGTCGACTTTGACGTAGAGGTCTCCGGAACCTCTCCGGGAGGGCATACCCTTTCCACGGGCTCGTAGTACCTCGCCCGGCTGTGTACCTGCGGGGACGTCCAGCTCGATATCGGATTCTGGATGGGGGATGTGTACCTCCGTCCCCAGGGCAGCGTCGCCCAGTCCTATCTTCGCCGAGGTGAACAGGTCGTCACCCCTGCGCTCCAGGACAGGATGCTCTTCCAGCGTGACGTAGACGTAGAGGTCGCCCGAACGGCCATCTCTGTCTTCATTACCTTTTCCGCGGACTCTCAGCTTCTGGCCGTCTTTAACTCCTGCCGGCACGTCGACGGTGATCTGGTCCTCTTCCTCCACGGTGCCGGAGCCGTTACATTCATGACAGGCCTCCTCCGGGATTTCGCCGCGGCCTCCACACTCGGGGCACTCTGTTACTGTTTGTGCCCTTCCCAGTGGAGTCTGCTGGACCTGACGGACCCGGCCCTGACCGCCGCATTCCTCGCATCGGGAAGTCTTCCCGTTCTCGGCACCGGTCCCGTTGCATTCCGGGCACTGCCTGGTCCGGGATACCTTGAAACTTTTTTCAACGCCGCTGTATGCTTCCTCAAGGGTTATGGTGGTGTGTACCTTCAGCGCGGTTCCTGTCTGCTGGGAGGAACCGAAGCCGCCTCCCCCGCCGAATATCTGCTCGAAAAGGTCCTGGAAATTGGAGGCGGCCCTTCTCTGACCTGCGGAGGCCTGGCCCTCGACGCCGGCCTTTCCGAACTGGTCGTACTTCTGTCTTTTCTCCTCGTCAGATAGAACATCGTAGGCCTTGTTTATCTTCTTGAACTTCTCCTCGTCTCCGCCACCCTGGGAATCAGGGTGGTGTTTCTTCGCCTTTTCTCTGTACGCCTTCTTTATCTCCTCCTGTGAGGCGTCTTCCGAAACTCCGAGAACTTCGTAGTACTCTTTGCTCACTCGAAAACACCTAGTGTTTCCTGCGACCAGAAGACTCTATGAGTCCTCGCATCAAACTTCACAAAGTTTGATCATGCTCTGCCGCGCTTCGAAGGTTCTCTCGGTTTTTGAAAAATAATCGGGGACGGAGGACATCTTAGTCCTCCTTCTCCTCGTCGGTGTCAACTTCCTCGTAGTCGGCTTCGACCACTTCGTCGTTTCCAGGGCTTCCGGCGCCACCCATGTTCTGGGCGGCCTGTTTCAGGTCTTCCTCGCTCATGTTGGAAGGGTCGACTCCTCCGGCAGCCTGGTCGCCGTAGATCTCCTTCCCGATCTCCTGGAGCTTTTCCTGGAGTTCCTCTATGGCATCTTCCAGGTGTTCTGTGCCTTCCTCGAGGTCCATCTCTTCGGCTTCTTCCTTCGCCTCTTCCAGTTCTTCGATCTCGTCCTCGATGTCTTCCAGCGTGTCGTCGTCCAGCTGTTCATCGAACTCGTCGAGCTGCTGTTCTGCCTGTGAGACGGCCTGGTCTGCCTGGTTCTTGGCCTCGATGAAATCCCGGCGTTTCTCGTCTTCCTCTGCGTGTTTCTCGGCTTCTTCCTTCATCTCTTCTATCTCCTCGTCGTCGAGCCGGGCCTGGTCCTCGATTGTGATCGAGGCTTCTTCACCGGTCTGCTGTTCCTCCGCGCTCACCTGCAGGATGCCGTCGGCATCGATCTCGAACGTGACTTCGATGCGGGGCTGTCCTGCGGGCGCTGGAGGTATACCCTCCAGGTTGAACTGTCCGAGAGATTTGTTGTCCTTCGCCATCTCCCGTTCTCCCTGGACCACGTGTACAGTTACCATGGACTGGCTGTCCTGCGCGGTCGTGAAGGTCTTGGTCTCTTCAGCAGGGATGGTGGTGTTTTTCTCTATCAGTGTTTCTGTCAGGCCTCCCTTCACTTCGACACCGAGGGAGAGGGGTGCGACATCGAGGAGCAGGAGATCGTCCATCTCGCCGGAGATGCTTCCGGCCTGGATCGCTGCTCCCAGCGCCACTGCTTCGTCGGGGCTGACCGACTGGTCGGGTTCCATCCCGGTTATCTCCTGGACGTGTTCCTTTACCGCGGGGACCCGGGTGGTTCCGCCCACCAGTATCACGTCATCGATATCTGATTTTTCGACGCCGGAGTCCTCTATGGCTGTCTCTGTTGGTTCGGTGGTTCTCTCTATCAGGTCCTCGACCAGGTCCTCGAACTTTGAGCGGGTGAGTTCGTAGTCGATGTTGTATGTGTCACCGCCCTCCTGGTGGATGAACGGGATGTTGATGTTGGCGGATTTTCTCGAGGAGAGCTCCTTCTTGGCCTCTTCCGCGTTCTCTCTTATACGCTGGAGGGCTTCATCGTTTCTGGAGAGGTCGATATCGTTTTCCTCCTCGAACTTTTCGAGCACCCAGTCCACGATCTCGGAATCAAAGTCGTCTCCACCGAGGTCGTTGTCTCCCTCCGTGGCGAGGACCTCGTAGACGCCGTCACCTGTTTCAAGCACGGTGACATCGAAGGTTCCGCCACCGAAGTCGTAGACGAGGACTGTCTTGTCCTGGTCGTCGTCCAGCCCGTACGCGAGTGACGCCGCGGTCGGCTCGTTCAGTATCCGTTCGACTTCGAGTCCGGCGATCTCTCCCGCATCTTTAGTGGCCTGTCGCTGGGTGTCATCGAAGTGAGCCGGAACGGTTATCACGGCTTTCTCGATTTCCTCGCCGAGTTTTTCCTCCGCGTCCCGCTTCATCTTCTGGAGGATCATCGAGGATATCTCTTGAGGGGTGTAGTCTTCGTCCTCGAGTTCTACCTCGTAGTCCTCCCCCATGTGGCGTTTGATGGAGCGGACGGTGTTCTCCTGGTTGGTCAGCATCTGGTTCTTCGCAGGTTTGCCTACTATTCTCTCACCGTCGTCAAACGCCACGATAGAGGGCGTGACGCGTTCTCCTTCGGAGTTTTCGATGATTTCGGGTTCGCCGTCCTTGATGACGGCCATGGCGCTTCTGGTTGTTCCGAGATCGATTCCGAGTAGTGTCATAGTATCATTTTTCGTTCTTTCCGACCACTACCTCTGCTTCACGCAGGACGTGGTCTCTGTACCTGTATCCAGGTCTTTTTGTCTCGATGACGCGGTTGTGTTCCTCGTGTTCTTTCACGTCAACGGCGTTGTGGAGGTGTGGGTCGAATTCCTCTCCTTCGGCGTCTATACGTTCCAGGCCGCGTTTCTCCAGGGTGCTGTAGAGCTGGTCTGCCACCATCTTCACCCCCTGTAGGAGCCCGGAGTCCTCCTCTGCAGAGACTATGGCGCGCTCCAGGTTGTCCATCACGGAGATAAGTTCCTCGCTCAGTTCCTTCCTGGCGTCGTGCTTCCACTTCTCTTTGCGGTCTTCCTCTCTTTTCTTGTAGTTCTCGAAATCCGCCTTCACTTTCTTTGCCCGGGATTCCCACTCGTCTCGTTCCGACTGGGCCTTCGCCAGTTCTTCTTCGAGGTTGGCAAGTGCCTTTTCAAGTCTCTGCCTGGAGATATCTTCGTACATCTCTTTTTTGTTTAGATAAACAAAATTTTTTAACTCCGTTGCTAGCAGGTGTAATCGACTTCCCCGTTGGTGGTGCTCAGTGTTATGGTGGTGACCGGGTATACCGGCGCCGTTATCTCCAGCCGGACTGTTTCCTGCGGGGAGACATACTGTTTCTTCCAGTCGTAGTTGTTCGTGGGGGTGCCGTTCAGGAAAACGTCTATGTATCCGGTGTTTATCGTCTCTGCGTTACCGTTACGGATCGCTGTCCATGTGTTGCCGGACTGCTTCCAGCAGCTCTCTATGTAGAGGTTGGACATCTTGACGATGTCTGTGTTCGGGTTCACGCTGGACTGGAAGCCGTCATAGAATTTCCAGACAGTCCCTGCAGAGGCGATGGTTATCGTCACAAGCATCACCACTGCCACTACCGGGGTAACTCCCTTCTGCATGTTTACTAATTATCGCCGGCGATTAAATGAACTGGGCTATTTTAATAAACCTTCTTTGTTAAGAACGTGGTATGTCGGAGCACCCTTTCGTGGACGAGGAGGCCAGGAAGTCGACAACGATTGTAACCAAACACTCCATCGCGATACCCGAGGACAAGCAGAAATACAAGCGGAGTGAACGCGCCTGGAACTGGGAGAAGATAGTGGATCTTTTCTTCCCTAGAGAACAGTCTCCGAAGAGGAACAAGTACGCCAAGATATTTCTGCGCGAGCTGAAGGAGGAGGGTTCAATCGACTCCCAGAAGCTGAACCGCTTCGATGAATGGGGTCACGAGAAGGGAAAGAGCAACCTGAAGAACTTCATACTCCCAAAGTTAAGGCGGCTGGGAGTCATCAAATACGAGTACCTGGAATACAGAGACCGTAGAGAAGGCTCTCAGGGCCGCGAAAAGGTCATAAAGCCAGCGCGCTCGTTCACCTCGATACTGGATTCTATGGCGAACGGCTGGGCCACCTATGAATCGGCCGCGTTCGAAAACACCGATTAGGCCTTCTTTAGCTTATAACGTGGTTGCTACTGTTACAGATGCGTCCGAGTGGACTTCTGTCTCCTCGCGCAGCTCCTCCTCGAACTGCGCCCGGAGTTCGGTTTCGAAGTCTCGTGTGTTCGCGTCGATTGTAGGCACCTCTTTTTCGTTTTTCCAGGATTAAGGGAGGGCGGTAAAAGTTCCGGAGGCGACCCCCACCTTGCAAGCAGGGATCGCCCTAGAAAGCTCCATTCCTGTGTTCCACAGAGGCAGGAGAACGGAAGCTTTTCTGTTGTCGCCTTGAGTTTCGCGGTCGGCACCTGACTCCTGTCGGAGCCAAGGCTTCATCCCGCTTTACTCTGCCAGGAAGTTGATAATGGAGAACTTGGCCTTGGCCTGGGCGTGTTTATAGTGGCGTCTCACTGGGTCCACGGACACGTTCCCTGTGAGCCATCGCATTATACCCGAGGCCATCTTCTTAGAACCTACTTTGCATCAGTTCTTTTTAAGTCTGTTCCTTCACTGTCTGTACGGCTCGAACACTCTGCCTGTAAGCTGGTTATGGACGATCTCCATAAGTTCCTGGAGGTTCCGGGCGTCGTACTGGTTGTAGCGCACCAGCCTGTCCAGTGCCGATTCGTCGTTGTCCTCCTCGTACCGTTTCCATAACCGGACCGCCTCCCGGCCGTCTATGTCCTCCAGTTCTCTCTCGACGTCTAGCTGTTTTTCAATGCTCTTCAGTCCACCGGTGTATCCCAGCCTCTTGAAAAGGTACATCAGGTCGATGTGCGGGATCTCGATGTCAATCCCCAGGTTCTTCTCCAGGAACGGCTGGTCGAAACGTTTGCCGTTGAAGGACACGAGGACGTTCGACCGGTGGAGCTCCTCCTCCAGGTTTTCCCGCGTCAGATCCTCGCCCCTCACAAGCGTCTTTGACTCTCCTTTCCTGTGGAAACTGACCGTCGTAACCCTGTTTTTCTCCGGAGAGAGTCCCGTGGTCTCTATATCGAAGAAGTTCGCCGAGTCCTCGAAGTTGCGGTAGAGCCGCCAGATCTCTTTATTCGGCAGTTTGTCGCCGAAAAACACGCTGTTGCCGACTTCGAGGTTCTTCCGGGCCTTCTCTATGAACTGGCGGATCTTCTCCTTCTTCCGTACATCTGAGCTGGAGATATGGTCCCAGTGGGTTACTCCGGACTCCCATAGCTTCTTTTCGGTTTTCTCTCCTACTCCCGGCGCCAGAATAAAGCTGTTTTGGATACGCATGTATAAGGAAAAAATAGAAGGTAGAAATAATAAGTTTGTCGCTGAGCTTACTTGGACGTCTTGACGTCGTCAGCCTGGACGGTCTTCCGTCCTGCGTGCTCGGCGTATTTCTTGGATTCCCGAGCTCTTTCCTCAGCGTAGCCTTCCAGCTCGTCTCTGAGTTCCTCTACAGCGTCTTCAGAAACTCTGGAAGCGCCTGCCTGTTTGATAATTCTCTTGACTGGTGCGAGTGGTAGTTCTGCCATTGTTTGTCACCTCCTTGAAAGGGTTGTTCTTATGGGAGTATTGATACGAGGCATATAAAAACATTTTCTTCTTTTCCAGTCCGTATTCTCCTTATAACCCGGTCAAAGAGGTGTGGAAACTTTTTCGGGTGCAGGAAATAAACTTCTCTGGAATCGGAGTCTTCCCGCCAGTTCTAACCGTTACAGAGGATTTAAAATGGTTTCTGCAGTGTAATGGCGTCTTTCAAGCTTCCGGTTCAAGACTAAAGCTGTTTCAGTTCGATGTCTATCTCCTCGCCAAACTCTGCCACGGCGTAGCGTCCCTCTGCGACCGGTCCGGGGTTTATCATCGTGGTTCCCGACAGTTCATCAGTTCCATGGGATTCGTGGATGTGTCCGGTGAGCAGAAGGTCGAAATCACTTTCTTCTATCAGCTCTCGGACGGCACTGCTCCCCACATGTTCGCCGTCCGCTACATCCAGTTTGGTGTCCAGCGGAGGCTGATGGATGACCGCAACCTTTGTATCGGCCTTCATCCTGCCCTTTAATGTTTTAATCGTCTCCCGGATCTCCTCTTCATCGGGTTCGAAAGGCGTTCCGAAGGGGGTGATTCCTCCGCCAAAACCTACTGCATCGAAGCTGTCGAACGAGGCTATCTTCTTGTGGATGTTCATCCTGTGCTTTACAAGGTGCTCCATACACTGTCTTTCCGGGTCCATGTTGCCGGGCACCGCCTTCACGAGTTTGCCCTGCTGTTCAAAGGTTTCAAGTACTTCCTCCAGGTTTCTCTCGTAGTTCTCGAACTTTCCGGAGTCGCCGAGGTCTCCGGCACACAGTATAGAGTCGTAATCTTCTCTTGAGACGATTTTATCCAGTTTTTCTACCTCGCCGTGGATATCTGTTACCATTAGAACGCGCATGGATGGTTAACCGGGAGGGCAAAACTTAACGTTTTCCGCCTCCCTGTAGACACGTACTTAATTCTCGGTCCAGAATCTTGGGCCATGGAGAGAAAAATCCAGGTGATCGACGCCGACTACGAGGTGAGAGATGGAGAGCCGGTAATCCGGCTTTTCGGGAGATCGGTGGACGGAGAGAACGTGCTGGTCGAGAAACACGGTTTTCTCCCATACTTCTACGCTGTCCCCTCGGGAGAGCCTGGAGAGCTCGCGGAAGAGATAGATTCTACGGAGTTCGAGCACGAGGACGAACAGCTCGTGGTAGAGGGGGTCGAGGTGGTTGAACGCAGCGATGGAAACGAGACGGTAAAGGCGATAAAGGTGGAGAGCGATCTGCCGCCGAGCATCCCCAAGCTGAGGTCTGAGATCGACCACATGGAGGGGGTCGAGGAGTGCCGCGAGTTCGATATCCCGTTCTACAAGCGCTACCTGATAGATTCGGGTATCCGACCGATGGAGACTGTGGCGGTTACGGGAGAGGCGTTCGAGAGCGACAGCTTTGACCTCGCGCTGGAACTTGAGGATATACATCCCGCGGAGGGCGAAGTTGATTACACCACGATGGCGTTCGACCTCGAGGTCTACCAGGACGAGATAATCATGGTGTCGCTGGTCGCTGAAAGCCTGGAGAAGGTCGTGACCTCTGCGGAGATAGATGGTGTGGAAACCGTTGAGGGCGAGAAAGAGATCATACAGAGATTCATGGAGATAGTTAAGGAGCAGGATGTCGATATTCTGACAGGATACAACACGGACGAGTTTGACTTCGATGTTCTCAGGGACAGGGCGGAGGAGCACGGGCTGGAGCTCTCCCTGGGCAGGGACGGCGAACGGATGAAGTTCAACCGGAGAGGACGCTTCTCCTCCGCCCGTCTCAAGGGCAGGATGCATCTCGATCTTTACCCGTTTGTCACCCACATACTTTCGCCGAGCCTTGACGCGGAGATGCTGGACCTTGATTCCGTTGCGTCCGAAGTCCTTGGGGAGCACAAGGAGGATATGAGCTGGGAGGAGATGAAGGAGGCGTGGAGAGAGAAGAAGGACCTGAAGAAATTCGCGGATTACTGCCTGAAGGACTCCGAACTGGCGTTCCAGCTCGCCAGCGAACTTGTCCCCCAGGTCATAGAGCTTTCCAGGATCACGGGTTTGATACCTTTCGACGCGGCGAGACTCACCTACGGGCAGCTGACAGAGAACTACCTGCTCCGGGAGGCCCAGAGGCGGAAGATGCTGGCTCCCAACAGGCCCTCGAACTCCCAGAGGAAACGGCGGAGGAGCCAGGGAGCATACGAGGGAGGTTTTGTCTACACCCCCGAGGCCGGCCTGTATGAAGATATAGCCCTGTTCGACTTCAGGTCGCTGTATCCCACTGTGATGGTTGCGCACAATATCTCCCCGGACACGCTGGAAGTGGAGCCATGTGAAGAGGAGTTCGAGATAGGGGAGCTGGGCTACAGTTTCTGCCAGGACGACCAGGGTTTCTTCCCGGACCTGGTGGAGGAACTTGTGAGCGAGCGCTACCAGCTGAAAAAAGAGCAGCAGAACTACGAGGAGGGCTCACAGAAGTACAAGAACCTTTACAACCGTGAACAGGCGGAAAAGATACTGGCCAACAGTTTCTACGGCTACATGGGTTATCCGGGCGCCCGGTGGTACTCACGGGAGTCAGCTGAAGCCACCACCTATCTCGGCAGGAAGTACATAGAGGACACGATAGATACTGCCCGGGAGATGGGTTTCGAGGTCGTCTACGGCGATACAGACTCGGTTTTCCTGAAGAAAGACGATATCCGCAACGAGATCCAGGATTTCCTGGAGAGAGTCAACTCGGAGCTCCCCGAGTTCATGGAGCTGGAGTACGAGGGATTCTACTCCCGCGGATTTTTCACCTCCACGGAGTCCGGGGAGGGTGCAAAGAAGAAGTACGCTCTCCTGGATCCGGACGGGGAGATGAAGGTCACTGGTTTTGAACAGGTCCGGAGGGACTGGAGCCCCATCGCCAAGGAGACGCAGGAGAGAGTCCTGAGAAAGGTCCTGGAGGGCGAGCCGGAGAAAGCTGCAGAGCTTGTGAAGGACACTATAGACCGTCTGAAGAATGGAGGTGTTCCTGTCGAGAAGCTGAGGATATACACCACGCTGACGAAGAAGCCGGAGAACTATGACTCGACTGCGCCGCACGTCGAGGCGGTGAAGAAGGCTGAAGAGAGAGGCGACGAGATATCCCCGGGCTCAACGGTCCAGTACGTGATCACGAAGGGAGGCGGCTCGATCTCCTCCCGTGCCGAACTCACCCGTTACGCGGAGGACTACGACGCCGGTTACTACGTCGATAACCAGGTCATCCCGGTAGCTCTCCGGGTCCTGAAGGAGTTCGGTTACACTGAGGGCCAGCTGAAGGGTAAGGGAAGGCAAAGCGGTCTCGACAGGTTCGACTAGTCTTTTTATTTGTGAACTGGTGAACCAGGTACATGGTTCTCGGTTTTTCCGGTCTCGCGGCGAACGCGTTGATAAGCGTCCTGTCTGTTTTGAGTCTTGTAGCGGGGGCCGAGCTGGTCGTATCGAGGATAGAGGGTGTGGCCAAGCATTACGGGGTCTCGGAGGTCGTGATAGCCATGACTGTTGTCTCCATCGGTACTTCCCTGCCCGAGATCTCCCTGCATCTCGTGGGCTCGATGAACATACTTTTAAGCTCCGGTGCGCCCCTGAAACTCTTCCTGACGGATCCTTTAACGGTTTTAATCGGTTCACACGCGGAGATCCTTTCGTTGCTGGCTGAGAAGGGCGTCATAACCTCAAACGTGGTGGCGGCCTCGCAGGAGACGTTCCTGAGCACCTCTGGTACGGTACTCGGCGCGAACATCGGCAGCGACGTGGTCCAGCAGACACTGGTGCTTGGGATGGTTATACTCTCCGCGGCGCTGCTGGCCAACGACCACGGCTTTCGTTTCTCCCGGAAGTTCCTGATAAGGGATTACGCACCGATGATGGGCACGACACTGATGACCCTGATACTGGCGCTTAACTGGAGAGGTGTTGTCGGCTTCCTGTCCGGTGGTGCCCTGAAAGTGGCGGGTACTTTCACCCGGCTGGACGGCATCGTGCTGTTTGGAAGCTTTCTTGCCTACATGTACTATCTTTACACCACCAGAAAGGAGGAGCTTGCTGAAGCAGGGGATGTAGAACCATCCGATCGCCCGCTGCGCGATCTGTTTACAGGGGTGGCGGCGATGGTCCTGGTGATAGTCTCCGCCGAGGTCTTCCTCAGGGTGGTGGAGGTCGCGGTGGCGCGGACCGGTCTTTCCCAGTCGATGATAGGTGTGGCGTCGGTCGGCGTTGTCTCCGCGTTCCCGGAGATGATCACCGCGATCTCAGGGCTCCGGCACGGCAGCGAGGGCGTATCTCTTGGCACGCTTGTAGGAAGTAACATCACCAATCCACTGCTTGCCATCGGTGCGGGCTCGATTATATCGACCTACGCCGTCCCCAGACCCCTGGTCCTCTGGGACCTGCCAATGGAGACGATTACCGCAGGAGTCCTTCTGGCATACATGTTCTCAAAGGAGCGTATCGGCGACCTGCTGGCCCGTCCCGCCCGGTTCGCAGGGCTTGAATCTGTGGCCGGGAAGCTGGAATCCACGGAGAATCGCGTTCTGTCTGTTGCAGGCGCCCTCCTGCTGATCCTGGTCTACTTTGTGTACCTCTACGTCCGTTTCAACTACTTCCAGTACGACTTTGCATAACCCTTCAAAAGTGATGGTTGACCACGGATAGATATGGGATGGGACCAGAGGCTCCGGGAGGTGCTGTTGTTCCAGGCGGGTGTAATGGTGGTAGTGGTCGCCACCATACTGTTCTCCAGTCCCTCCGATGAGAGGCTTTTCGAGGTCTTCGGGGCGTTGCTGTCCGCGTCGATAACGGTTTTCGGTATACGGGAGATGAGAAAGCTTACGGCGTGACTACCTGAACACCTCTCCTGTCTTCATGGACCACAGGACCAGGTCAAGGGCCTGAACCTCGATGCCTGTGTCCGCAGAGAAATCCTGTATCTTCTTCTCTAGGGTCATGTACCTCTCTCTGGCGGCGGGAGGCTGCGGTGAGTCTGTCAGACCGAGTTCGTGCATGGCCTCTGCGATATGGCCCGAGATTATGGCAAAACTGTTGCCGTATCCAACGTTTCTCAGGAAGTGAGAGGCGCCCTTCCATCCTATCCCTTCCAGCTCATCCACCAGGTTTTCGCGTGTCCGGTCAAGCCGCTCCGGGTTCAACCGGTCTCCTATCTTGATAGATCCTCCGGGACGGGCGAGAGTGGGCTGCGAGAGCCTCTTCCGGTTTTTCACGATGTACCCCGATTTTTCGTGGGTGTACTTTACTTCGGTGTCTTCCAGGTGCTGGGCGATACTTTCTCTGTCGCCCTCGAGCAAGAGGCCGCGTTTCTCCAGCTTTTCCGCGGCCTTCCAGGCTTCTCTGGCTGGCGACTGCGAGCTCAGCAATACGAACACAAGTTCGCGGAATATCCTTTCATCGGAGGCGTCCTGCAGGTCGTGGAACTCCTGTAGACGTTTCTCTATGGTTTCTCTCCGTTGCCGGTAGGCCTCTTTCACGTCTTCGCGTTCCATCAGAGAGGGGTTTTGTCGGTCACGCTTTTCTGCATTCTCCTGATCTCCTCCCGGGTGTAGTCACCGTACACCAGCAGAATCCTCTCTCCATCGGAGAAGAGATAGTCGCGGGGTTTTATCTCCTTCCAGCCGTTGCCAGCGTCCACGAACATCCGGACTTCTTTTCCTTCCTTCTCGAGATACGTCCGGTCCCGGGTACTGAGGGCCGTGGTGTTGTACTCCCATCCCAGTGTCTCGAGGAAGTAGCCGAAGGTTACCCCGCTGGCATGGGCGTGAATCACGTCGTCGGACAGGCTTTCGACGTGTACACGCCGGGAAACGACCTGGTATTTTCTGCGTGAAAAGTCGAATTTATCGCCGTTTATGTAGACTGCGAAATCGGCGTGGTAGTGTGCAGAACCGACTGGGCCTATGTCCTGTCCGGAGGAGATGTTTTCAGGCGCCAGTGTGTAGGCGCCGGCGACGAGACCGATCAGCGCCACTAAAGCAGTTGCGGTGTACGCGTATCTCTCATATTTTCGTCTCCGGTCTTTCTCCTGTTCTCTCTTGCGTCTCTCCGCCCGCTTCAGTTTTTCCTCCTGGTGGGAGTTGAGCTCGTCCTCGTGTTCCTCCCAGTGCAGGTGGAGGTTCTGCTGGGACTCGAATTCCTCCCCGCAGAAACTGCATTCTCTCATGTTTGAGTAATATACTAGGGTGCTTTTATTTCTGTACCAGAAACTGGTGTTATGTCGGACCACGAAGCCGCGGAGCTGCAGGATCTCTGCAATCCCTGTCCCGAAAGTGTTCGTGGTCTCTCCGGAGGTTTCGTGGCTTCAGTCTCCCGGTCAGGACTGCGGAGGTGGTAAGATGAACAAGAAGATAAGGTCGGCGGTGGAGGAAAGCCCCGGGATACATCTCCGGAGGCTGGAGCGCGAGGTCGGCTGCACCACGTCCACACTTAACTATCATATCAGGAGAGATGGTGAGCTGAGAGGGAGGCATATAAGGAGTTACAGGAGGATATACCCGGAATCGGTCCCGGAAGAGCTGGAGAACGCCCTGGCTGCCTTGAACCATTCGAGCCGGGGCGAGATACTTTTGCTGGTTTCAAGGAGTTCTCTCACCACCTCCCGTATCGCCGAAGAGGTAGGTCTCTGTATCTCCACAGTTTCCGACCACCTGAATGTCCTTGAAAAAGAGGGTCTGGTGTCGGTGAGGAGGCGGGGCAGGAAGAAGAGTTACTCCGCGGCTCCCGAGGTCATGAGAGCTCTCAGGCGTTACGGTGCAAAGGTGCTGGACGGCGACCCTGCCGGGACGAGAGTTTAGGCCTCTGAACGGCTTTTTACTTTCTCTCCACAATCTATCTATTGGCCGGCGAGCAGCCCGACACTATTTTAACGTCGCGTCCCAAACTCTCCGTACCGTATGTTGGATGTAGATACTAGATGGTTTTTCAAAACAGGCCGGGGAGTGGCGATAGTCGTCCTGGTTGCCCTGTTCACGGCCGTTGTTTCCGCACATGCAGCCGCCGATCAGTCATCTCCGCCCTCCTACGAGGAGCCTCCGCCAACTGTCGACGTGAACTACACGCAGGACTTCCAGATGTGTCCGGCCAGCCATCCCGGGTGGAGAAAGGCGCAGGAACTCCTTGGGGTAGAGATCGAGAAATCCCTGCAGTGCAGCCCGGATAACCCGCTGGTCGTGGCCGCAGTTACAAAGGGGACCAACAACGTCCCTGAGAGAGTTCTGATGGAGACCGGTCTCCACGAGGACGCGGTCCGGAAAGGCAGGGATCTGGACGGCGACGGCGACCCCGATGTGGTGAACATAACTCTCGAGGTCGCGGAGATAAACGGCAGAAAACCGGCTACAGGAGATCTGGCTCTTCAGCAGTCCATAGCTCCAGGGGTAAAGCCAGGTTTCTGGGTTTTCGCACCAAAAACCCGGGGGATGGCGACCGAGGGTTCTGCCGCGTCGGACATCATACGGATGCCCTCGCCGGCTATACGGGTGGAAAGAGGCGACAGGGTGAACGTTGAACTGGAGAACACCCATTACCTGCCCCATACAATCCACTTCCACGGCGTAGACCACCCCTATATCGAGAACGGGGAGGGAAACGACGGCGTGCCCCAGACCTCCGGTAAACCGGTGATGCCGGGGGAGAGCCGGACATACAGTTTTGTCCCCTCCCATCCAGGGACCATGTTCTACCACTGCCATGTACAGCCGAATACCCACGTTCTGATGGGTCTCCACGGCATGTTCATTATAGAGAAACAGAGGCCGGACAACACTTTGCAGACGTTCAACATAGGTAACGGGAAGGTACGCCACCGGTCTGTTGCGTCGAGACAGAGATACGCCAGGGAATACGACCTGCTCTACCAGGGCGTTGACAGACAGCTCCACAGCATAATCGATGTATCAAACGATCCCCGGGTCATATCGAAGATGATGAACCGGCGTTACGACGTCACCGAGAGGGAGCCGGACTACTTCCTGCTGAACGGGAAGTCCTTCCCGTACACGGTAAGAGAGTCCCAGATAATCGTTGAGCCGGGTGAGAAGGTGAAGCTCAGGATACTGAACGCGGGAAGCGAATCGGTATCTCTACACACCCACGGCCACAAGCCCACGATAACTCATTACGACGGAGTGGCGGTGCCTCCCGGGAAGAGAATACAGCGCGATGTTTTCCACATCAGCGCGGCACAGCGAGTGGATCTCCTGCTGAACACAACTACAGACGGCCTGAACTCCTATGGGAAGGGAGTCTGGTTCGTTCACAACCACAGGGAGGAGGCGGTTACAACCAACGGTATCGCCCCGGGCGGAGATATAACCCTGATAACCTACGAGTCGTTCCTGAAGGAGAACGGCATGCCCAGGGTCAGCGGCGTCTCCTGGAAGCCGTACTTCAGCAAGGAGTACTACAACCGGGAGGTACCGGTGTGGAGCAGTTACGACTCCGGAGGGATGTTCGGCGCCTTCAGGAAACAGCCCGTGAAGAAACCTGTTATCGCCATGATGGGGGCCATCGGGCTGCTGGCCGGGGGGCTCCTCGGTCTGGGGGTGAGAGGGCTTTGAGAAAGTTGCTGGCGGTCCTGGTGCTTCTGGCATTCCTTGGCCCGGCGGGCGCCACGGTTATGAACGAGAACACTCAACGCCTGCCGCCGGGATGTGACTCCATCAGCGGATGGAAGAATATAACGGTCCACGCCGGGACGGAGTACGCCCAGAAGTTCAACGGCAAGGTCTTCACATACGACAGGAGAGAGTACCGTTTCGAGCCGTGCACAAAGCTCACCGTTACGTTCGTCAACAACGACTCGGTAAGACACCAGTGGATGGTCCACGGCCTCCCTCGTTCCACGTATCCAGGAGGCATGTTTACCATCGAAACGACGGGCGGCCGGGAAACAGGGACCTTTATACTGCCGGCATACGATGAGACTCTCCTCGTCCACTGCGGCCTACCCCAGCACATGCAGAAGGGGATGAAGGCCCAGCTCATCGTGGGAGAGGGCGACGGAGACATCGCCAACATCCCCGGGATAACCGGCATGAGAGGAGGTTACGATTACCCGGAGAAGAACAGCTTCAGGTTCGGGTTGCCGGTGTTCCTGGCGGCGATGATTCTTGGAGCCTCCGCGGTTTTCCTTTACACCCGCTAGCGGCAAACCGTTCTGCGACCACCTGTCGAGGCCTTTCCTCAGAAGGTGTGGACGGATTCGTCCTTTGCGGCCTCGCACGCATCAGCCAGCGCCTCGGGGAAAGTCGGGTGTGCGTGTATCGTGTTCGCGACGTCGTCCAGGTATGCCTGCATCTCTAGCGCGAGCGTGGCTTCGGCTATCATGTCGGAGGCCCTCGAACCGACTATCTGCACCCCGAGGAGTTCCTCTTCTCCCGAGGCGATAACCTTCACGTAGCCCTCGGGGTGGTTGGTGGTCAGCGCCCTACCGGACGCCGTCATGGGGAATTTCCCCGTCTTGACCTCATCGTATCTTTCCCCGGCCTCTTCCTCGTTCAGACCTACTACTGCAACCTCTGGGTCGGTGTACATCACCTTTGGTATGTACTGGTTGTCGAATGCCGCGTCCTCTCCCGCTATCGAATCGGCCGCTACCTTGCCCTGTCTGTAGGCTTTGTGGGCCAGGAGCGGTTGCCCGGCGACATCACCTATCGCGTATATGTTTTCGTCGGAAGTCCTCATCTCCTGGTCGGTTTTCACGAAACCGTCCTCCCGTTCAACCCGGGTGTTTTCCAGCCCCAGTTTTTCCAGTGTTGGCTCCGGTGTCCTGCCCACAGCCACCAGCACCTTGTCGCCGGTTATCTCGATCTCCTCGCCCTCTCTTTCCGCTACAACCACGGCCTTTCCGTCCTCGTATCGGAGTTCCCTGGCCTCCGTCGAGGTGTACAGTTCTTCCTCGTAGTAGTCGGGGTTGGTCTCCTGTATCGAGTTAACTATCTCCTCGTCGAACTGTCCCAGGACACGGTCCTGAACCTCGACTATCTTCACGTTTGAGCCGAACTTTGAGAACTTGGTGACTGCCTCCATACCTATGTATCCTCCCCCGATCACGACTATCTCCTCGGGGATCTCTTCCAGCTCCAGTAGCTCCCGGGACGATATGACCCTGTCCTTATCGAACTCGAAGCCTGGTAACTCGACTGGACGGGAACCTGTTGCTATTATCGCCTTCTCGAACTCTATCTTCTCGGTCCGGTGTTCCTGTTCTACCCGGGCCGTGTTTGAATCTATGAACCGGGCCTCGCCGTTGATGTATTCTCCGCCGTGATGTTTCAGCACCTGGAGGATGCCATTGTCCAGTTTCTCCACGATGCCGTCCTTCCACTGCTGTATCTCCTCGAAGTTGATCTCCAGGTCGGATGTGTGGACACCGATCTCCTCCCAGTGCTGGATATCCTCCTGGAAACCCGCCGCATGTATGAGAGCTTTTGCAGGGATGCAGCCGTGGTTCAGGCACACGCCGCCCACCGAGTCTTTGTCGACCAGTATAACGTCTTTTCCCCTCTGGGCTGCTCTTATTGCGGCCGAGTAACCGCCGGGACCGGCACCGATAACCAGTACATCTGTACCAGTTGCTATGTCTCCCACTACCACAAGCTTTCACCCGTCATCACAGGTTCACCATCATGTCTTCAGGGTTTTCCAGCCTTTCGATAACCGAGTTCAGGAAACGGGCGGCGGTGGCGCCGTCAACTACACGGTGGTCGTAACTTAGCGAGAGTTTCACGGTTGTCCGGGGCACGACTTCGCCGTCCACCACCTGCGGTGTCTCCTGGATTTTCCCGACTCCGAGTATCGCGACCTGGGGATAGTTTATTATCGGGGTGAATCCTTCCCCACCGATGGCGCCTATATTGGTTATCGAGAACGTGCCGCCCTCCATATCTTGCCGGGTCAGGGAACCTTCCTGCGCTTTTTCCACTTTTTCTGATATCGAGTCCGCGAGCTCCACCATGTTCTTATCGTCCACGCCTTCCACAACAGGGACCATCAGGCCGCGCTCTGTGTCGACCGCGATGTTGAAGTCGTAGAAATTCTTGCGGAGTATCTCGTGGTTCTCCTCATCCAGCTCGGCGTTCAGGTCGGGGTATTCCTCCAGGGCCTGTACGGCAGCCTTCATTATGAAAGGCAGGTATGTCAGGTGTGCCTCGTACCGGTCCTTCACCTCCTCCCGCATATCCGATAGACGGGTGACGTCCGCGGTGTCGATATGGGTGACATGAGGCGCGGTGAATTTGGACTCTGTCATACGCTCCGCTATCGTCCTCCTGGCGGACGACATGTCGACCCTCTCTACCTTCTCTGCGGAGGATCTTTTCTCACGGGGAGTTTCCGCGGCATCAAGCACATCGTCACGGGTGATCTTTCCACCACGGCCGCCTCCCTCTACTTCTTCGAGATCCACTCCCTTTTCACGCGCCAGTTTCCTGACGGAGGGCGTGGCCTTTACCTGTTGAGGGGTGGAGACGGACTCCGTGGAGCTGTCGGTGCTTTCCGTTCCGGTGTCGCTGGATCCTCTGGCGGCGTCCCTGACCTCTTCCTCGGTGATGCGTTCTCCAGTCTTTATCGAGGCCAGGTCCACCCCCTTTTCACGCGCCAGTTTCCTGACCTTTGGAAGGGCCAGAACATCTCCCTTGGATTCCGGCCTCTCTTCTCTTTCTCTTTCTTTCTCCACGTTTTCTGCCGGCGTTTCAGAGCCTGCATTCTCCTCTGTCTCTTCTT
>JBDGSE010000014.1:49396-54662 GCA_042217695.1 Candidatus Nanohaloarchaea archaeon
TTCTCCACGTTTTCTGCCGGCGTTTCAGAGCCTGCATTCTCCTCTGTCTCTTCTTTACCTGTCTCTTCTTCGCCAGTCTCGATACTCATTATTACCTCTCCGACCTCCACCTGGTCGCCTGGTTCGGCCTTCAGTTCATCTATGACGCCGTCCGAGGGGGCGGGTATCTCCACAACCGCTTTATCTGTCTCCACCTCTGCGATGGACTGGTCTTCCTCCACTTCTTCTCCCACGTCTACCAGCCATTCCAGGAACTTTCCCTCGGTTACTCCTTCACCGGTATCCGGGAATTCGAATTCTTCTGCCATGTTAGAACTCCAGGACTCTTTCTAGGCCTTTTGTCGCTCTTTTCACGCCGGGCATGTAGAAATCTTCAAGCTTGTAGAGCGGGTATGGGACATCGGGGCCCGTGACTCTTTCGACCGGAGCCTCCATCTTGAGTATAGCCTCTTCCTGTATCCTCGAGGCCACCTCAGCTCCGAATCCCGCTGTCTTCGGCGCCTCGTGGAGGACCATCGCCCTTCCTGTCTTCCTGACCGAGTCTATAACGGTTTCGAAGTCCGTGGGGTAGATGGTCCGCAGGTCGATTATCTCGATGGAGGCGTCGACGTTGTCGGAGGCATCCTCGGCGACAGGCACCATGGCGCCCCAGGTAACTATCGTGGCATCGTCGCCTTCCTGTCTGACCGCGGCCTTTTCAAGTTCGACTTCTCTCTCGCGGTCGACCTCTTCCTTGAACGCCCGGTAGATCTTCTTGGGCTCCAGGAACACTACCGGGTCGTCGAGCTGGATGGATTTTCTCAGCAGTGAGTAGGTGTCCTGCGGGTTGCTCGGTATCACCACATGAAGACCCTGCGCATGCGAATAAAACGCCTCGGGTGACTCGGAGTGGTGTTCCAGCGCCGAGATACCTCCGCCGTAGGGCGCTCTCACGGTCATCGGGACGGTGTAGTCGCCCCGGGAGCGTTCACGCATCCTGGCGGCGTGTTCCTTCAGCTGGTGGAAAGCCAGGTAGGAGAACCCGGAGAACTGGATCTCTGTTACGGGCCGCATACCGTATATCGCCATACCGATACCGGTCCCTACTGTGCCGGATTCTGCCAGCGGGGAGGAGTAGCATCTTTCCTCACCGAACTTTTCCTGGAGTCCTTCCGTTGCCCTGAAAACACCGCCGTCTTCACCCACGTCTTCACCGTAGACAACCACGGATTCGTCGCTCTCCATCTCGTCTTCAAGAGCGCTGTTGACAGCCTGCACGATATTCATCTCTTCTGTCATCTTATCACCTCAGTTCCTCCTTGAACCTGTCCTGCTGCTTCCTCAGCATCTCGGGTTTTTCGCCGTAGACGTAGTCGAACATCTCGTCCATGTCCGGGTCTTCCATTTCCATCGCCCTGTTGGCGGCCTCGTTAACCTTTTCCTCCGCTTTCTCCTCGTAGTTCTCAAGTTCCTCGTCCCAGATGTCGTGTTCCTTCAGGTATTCCCGGAACCGCTTGAGAGGGTCTTTATCCTTCCATTTTTCGACCTCTTCCTCGTCTCTGTAACGGGTGGAGTCGTCGGATGTGGTGTGGTCCTCCAGACGGTACGTCAGCGCCTCTATCATCACAGGCTCACCGTTCCGGGCCTTCTCAAGCGCCTCCTCGACTGCCTTTATCACGGCGAGTATATCGTTCCCGTCGACCTGGACGCCTTCTATCCCGTAGGCGAGTGCCTTCTGTGCAAGAGTTTCGCTGGCAGTCTGTCTCTCCACAGGCATCGAGATGGCGTACTGGTTGTTCTGTACAAGGAAGACGGTGTGGGCGCTGTAAACCCCTGAGAAGTTCATTGCCTCGTGGAAATCGCCCTCCGAGGTTGAGCCGTCTCCGGTGTAGTCTATGACTGCGTTTTCATCGCCCTGTTTCTCCATCGCGATTCCCAGGCCCGCGGAGTGCAGGTTCTGGGTCCCTACAGGTATCGCTACTGGAAGTGTATTTTCCATATCTTTCTGGCCGTTCGCGTCTCCCATCCATCGCCGGAAAACTTTGTCCAGCGGCGCTCCACGCGCTATAAACGCTGCGGACTCCCTGAACGAGGGCACGAGCCAGTCCTCTTCTTCCAGGGCGAACACAGAACCTATCTGGATCGCCTCCTGGCCCTTGTGGGGTGCGTACGTCGATATCTCTCCACGTCTCTGCAGAGAGAACGCTTTTTCATCAAATTTTCTTGCGAGAACCATCTGCTTGTAGAGTTCCCGGTACTCTTCCTCCTCGATCCACGGGAAATCCTCGTCGTCATCGGTCCCCATCACTTCTATCTTCTCGATAGAACCGGAGTAAACTTGCTCGCGAGCCATAATCAAAACGCCGCTCTCTTTCTATATAAAAAGTGGTTTGCGACCGTGGAGTGGTATTCAGGTTATGAGTTCGTCCACGGAGTCGGCCACGATATCGCTGTCAGGAACCGAGCACTGTTCCTGGACATATTCCGCGCATCTTGGATCCACCTTTTCTATCTCGTTCTGGCAGTACTTTTCCGCCTGTGTCTGGCAGATGATGCTGGTCTGGGTTTTCCCGGCATCGTTGACGGTGCCTGAAAGTGTGGAGCTCCCGGCGAATATGACCACGATCGCGGCCATCAGCAGCACTGCGGCACCGATTATCAGGGAGATTGTCTTGTCCATGTTATTTCACGCACTTCCCTTTTGAAGGGCTGAAATCGTATCCAAGAAGGTTTTTGCAGACGCTCTGGCCCACTCTTCCGCATTGCTTGCCAGGATTTTTCTTGAAGCAGTTCGGTACTATGGTCTGCTTGATACAGTTTATCTGGCCTTCGACGCTGGAAATAGGGTATCCTTCCTGCAGGCAGTAGCTCTTCCATAACGTTTCAGGGCCTTTTACCTCGAAGGTCTCGGTATCATAGGCGTTTCCTCCTGTGAGGGCGCCGAAAAGACGTTTGAGTCTGCCCGTGGGCTTGAGTCTGGCCGTGTATGTCCCCGGTTTCATGCCTGAGGTTATCGTGAAGCTGAAGTTTCGACGGGGAACTTCCCCGGTTTTGTCCAGAACCGCCCGGTTACCGGGAGAGCGGACGGTCAACCTGTAACCGCTGGAGGCCAGTGTCTCTCCTAGCTTTACGTGGAGGGTTGCGGAATCTCCGACTTCGAAGGGGGCGCCTTCCACTATGATACCGGTTCTGTTTTGAGTGGTCGTATCATTATCCCCTGGTTCTTTTGATGTTTCCAGGACCCGGGCGTTTGCTACGGAAACCACTTTGTCGCTGTCCAGGGGGTTCCACCAAGCGCCTGGCGCCACCATCTCCGCGGTAACGTTTCCGACCTGGTTCATAACGTGCTTCATCGTGCCTTTTCCAGCCTGGCCCTGGGGCACGGTCGAACTGTCGAACTGGTCGCCGTTCACGTACCAGTTTATCCTGTAGCGTCCCGGCTCCGATATCTTGAAATGGAGGGTCGCGTTGTCGCCTTTCTGGTAAGTCGACGAACCGAAGTTTATGGTGCCGGAGGGAGGGTTCGCGGAGCTTTCCCCACATATCTCTTTAAGACCGGGTTCCTTTCCCGAGGTTACAGGAGCGAAGGCCAGCTTTGCCTTGTTCTTCGCGGGGGCCTCACAGAAGTACACCGCGATCTTCCCATTCGCGAAGTAAGCCTCCGTGGCAGTTCCTTCGACGGGCAGGACACTCTTGCTCTGTAACAGTTTATTGGCGTAACCGGTCAGCTGGTAGCGGTCTATATTTTCCACGTAACTGACGCGTTGCAGGTAGAATATATTACGGTCTCCGTTGCCGAAACGGACTTTCTGTCCTTCCGCCATCGTCACAGTTTTGCCGTCATGGTCTACTTCCGTGTAATCCGAGGCGTTTCCCCCGGCTTCGTTTTTAACCTCAAAGCAAGCCTGGTAACCCCCGGACTCGGTCTTGGCTATCGCGATTGAGACCTCTTCACTTCCATAACCGGTGGAACACAGGTGTACAGTGTATTCGCCGCTGCTGAATGACTTTCTTATCCCCTCTACCGCATTTTCTTCCGTGAGCGTGAAATCTTTCTGGCTGGTGCCTGTGTAAGCAGTTATCTTGCCGAACCGGCCGCCCTCCACTTTCTTGACGAAAAGGGAGTTCTGGAGGTTGTCGCCGAAACGTATCTCAGTCATGGATTTCACGTTGTCAACGTTCCCGCCTAGATAGTCGGTTATACGCTCGACTTTCCGGACTCTGAATGTGTCCCTGGACGCATCGATCGTTATGCCGGTGACCTCGCCGCCCTGCGAGGGGAGCTCTACTTTCTTGGTTGCCAGGGTTTTCCCGTCCTCGCGGTACTCCAGTTTTGCTGTTGTGCCGCATTCCTGTGTCACGGTCCAGCCGAACGTCTTCTCGCTGGTTATCGTTGTAAAGTGGTCTCCGAGGTAGACCTTTCCCTTCACATCGCTGTTGTAAGTTCCGCCCTCGACCGTTCCTTTGAGGTCGTAGGTGCATTCCTGCGCCGGGAACTTTTCTATCAGTGCCGCGTCGTCTTTTGTGGATTCGGTGTGGGCCCCACGGACCTGGGTCACCACCACTTTCACGCCGTTCACCTGCGAGGTGGAGTAACCGTACTGGGGGGCGTTCCCTGAGACGAGGGTTACCGTGGCGCCCTCCCCGTTCAGGAACACCGCCTTCTTTATCTGTTCATGTTCGTCGATCACATCAGAGTACAGGAACTCCAGCTGTACGTCTTCGCCACCGATCTCGATAGTTTTAGTGGACTCGCCGCAGAACTTGTGCTGGTTCTCATCGGTCTGGTAGCTCTCGCAGGGGAAGTAATCCGTTCCCCATGAAAGGGTGGCTGTATCGTCCGTATTCGTGTCTGTCGAGGCACCGCTCCAGTCGTCCAGAACGATGTATTCTCCGTTTAGCTGACTCTGGATGTAGTCGTACTTGTGGGCGTTCCAGCTTACCACGGTGGCTGTCGCCCCGCTTCCCGTCAGGAACGTGGCGTCGTAGATTTCGGGCTGGTTGCTGTTCGAGTGCACGCCTACCAGCTCCAGGTTCAACTTTTCGCCGCCTATGCTGACATTCTTGGAGGAATCGGTTTCAAAGCTCGCAGTTTTGGCGGTGGCGGAGGATATCAGGAGAATTAAGGCCAGTAAGGCGACAAACCTCTTCATAGGGCCGTTTAGATTTTCCTTCTATTTAAAACTGCAAGCCGGGAATAGGATATATTAACCGGGAATGACAAGGATTCAACATGCTTGACGACCTCTTCCTTCCTGAAAAAGTGGCAGTCGTAGGAGCCTCCAGA
>JBDGSE010000015.1:0-13106 GCA_042217695.1 Candidatus Nanohaloarchaea archaeon
TAACTGATATCCAGTGCCCCAGGTGCGCGGGTCCCGAGGTCTCGTAGCCGACATAGGTCCTTGGAGAATCCTTTTCCAGTACATCATCAAGTTCGTCTTCTGTAACGATTTCCTCGGTGTTCCTTAACACCAGCTCCTTTCTCTCTTTCTTGTCCATCAGTTCCACCTACAAGATGTTTGAGAAGGAAATTCTTAAGTCAGAGCTGGGTCTGGAGGGTTTTGAATGTTCAAACACGGCCGGGATAAAAGTACCCACCTTTCATTGGAGGTCAACACTGTTTTCTTTCTCGATTATTAAAACTCTATTCCCCGGCGATGTCCGCTGTTTCTCCATCTGTTACCTCTTTCAGTTTTTCCGGGGAGAGTTTCGCGCCGACCAGTCTTGAGCCCGCCGCCGGCCTCACCATGTCGTTTTCCATCACCGATTCCTCGATGTAGACAGGGATGTCCAGGTCGAAGGGGGAGACTCCACCGACCACGTACCCGGTAGCCTCTTCCACCTCGGAGGGAGATGCCAGCTCCACTTCTTCTTCAAGAAGACGTTCCAGTTTTTCCTCCGATACCCGTTTATCTCCGGCGCAGAGGACCGCGACAGGCTCTTCTCCCATGAAAACGAGAGTCTTCACTATCTGGGATTTATCGATGTTGGAGTGCTGGACGGATTCTTCGACGGTCTCTGCCTTGGCGTGTATCTCGAAATCCAGGTCCAGGCCGTTTTTCCTGGCGTATTCCACTACTCTCTGTATGTTTTCGAGGTCTTCCTCCAGGAACTGTGTGAATGTCTCCATCTCCTCCAGGGTCTGGTCAAAAGCTTTCATCTTACCTGTGTTCTGCTCCAAAATTTTTTCTAACTCTCGATGTTCCAGGTGATATCTCCGCTGGCCCTCAGGTTTTCCAGACCGGCCTTGTCGTACTTCAGTCTCACGTCGAAGGTGTTGCATGACTCCGACCGGTTGAACCCATCTATCCTTGCCACGGTCGAGGCACCGACGGCCAGAGTGCTCTCGAGTTCGCGCCTGATTTCGGTGTTTTTCCGCTTCAGGGTTAGATCTGTTAAAGTGATCTGTCCTGTCCCCGCGTTTACGAACTGGATCTTCAGGACGTGTTTTTCGATTCCGAAGTCCTTCACCTTTACCGGCTCATCCGACCAGCCCGAGTTGGTCCTGGTGCAGTCTGCCGAGGAAGTGTACATCAGGCCGACCATGACGATGACCATTATGGCCACGAGCCCGGTCACCGCAAATATACCTATCCCGTAGGTGAGTTTTCCTCCGCCTTTAGAGGGCATAAAGATTTTTTCAAGGAGGCTGACTTAAGCTTTTCCTACTTTAACAGCGTTATGATCGAGATCGACGGGAGCCGGGGAGGCGGACAGATGCTCCGGAATGCACTGAGTCTCTCTGTGATAGAGCAGGAGCCTTTCCGGATGGAAAACATAAGGGGTTCCCGGTCCAGTCCCGGCCTGAAAAGGCAGCACATGGAGGCGGTGAAGGTGCTCGCACGGATTTCCGGTGCGAAGACAGAGGGTCTGTCGGAGGGCTCGACCAGCCTGGAGTTCGTTCCCCGGGGCCTGGAGCCGGAACCGTTCACCGCGAATATCGGGACTGCGGGAAGCACGACACTTCTGCTGGACGCTGTTATGCCCGTCACGACACAGTTCGACGACTCTTTCCGTCTCCGTGTGAAGGGAGGTACGGATGTGAGATGGTCGCCTACCGAGCTCTACCACCGTTACGTAAAGCTGCCCTTGCTGAAGAGATACGGTTTTGAGGCAGAGCTCGAACTTGGGAAGACGGGTTTCTACCCGAAAGGTGGGGGCGAACTCACGCTGGAGACAGAACCCTTCTCCATGCAGCCCGTAAGACCTGGCAGGGGCGAACTCCGCCGCTTTGAGATCTACTCCAAGGCCTCTGCCGGACTGAGAGATGCGTCAGTCGCGGAAAGACAGGCCGGTAAGGCCGCGAAAAGGTTGAAGAAGTCGCATATCTCCGTTCCCGTTGAGAAAAAGCACTGGTACGAGGACACTCTTTCGCCCGGCTCCTCGCTACTGGTAAAAGCGGTCTACGAGGACACGGTCGCGGGCTTTGATGCGCTGGGAGAGAAAGGCAAGCGCGCGGAAAAAGTCGCTGAGGAAGCCGTCGAGGATTTCGAGGCCTTCCATTCAACGGACGCGAACGTCGACAGCCACATGGCCGACCAGCTGGCGGTGTTCCTCGGTGTCGTCGGCGGAGAGATCACTGTTCCGGAGGTCACGGATCACGTCCAGACCGGTCTGGAAGTGGTCAGGAAGTTCGGTAAAGAGGGCGGACTAGACGGACGTTTTATCTCCTTCTGACTCCCACCTTGGCGGCAGCTGGTCGGGCCGCTCACGGGCTTTCTGGTCTATCTGGTCGGCTCTGAACCGGCTCTGCAGCGGGAAGTACTCTGTCTGCTGATTGTGTTCTGTGCGCGGAACCTTTACGCTGTAGAGCTGCGGTTCTCCCCGGTCGAACAGCAGGTGTTCAAATATCTCGTCGTGTTCTGCATCGAAATGCAGTTCGTGTACGTGTCCATCGTCAAACGAGGATAGGTGGAGGCTTCTTTCTGGCAGAACGTCTTTCCTCTGGTAGTTGTAACGCCTGCCGCCCATACCCACCAGGAACTTGTCCTCTATCGCTCTGGCGTAAGGCATGTGCACGTGGTCGTATATGAACATGTCAGAGTTTTCCAGGCTTGGAGTAACGCCTTTCACCGTGTTCTCGTTCGTGTAACGTTTTACGGAGAAAAGGTTTTCCAGGAACCCTTCGCGTGTGTCGGGCCAGTTCAGTTCATCTTCCCGCTTGTCATGACTGGGGTGGTGGGCGGCCTGTATCCGGGTTCCCTCTATCTCTGTCTCGAAACCTTCATCGAATATCTCGTAGTCGACATCTACATCAAATGGTTCCGAGGAGTTTATCTGCCTGAACCATCCGGTAAAGTTCCGTCCCGAGACCTCTTTCTGGTCCTTGTCCTCGTCTCCTGCCACGAGTTTTACCTCGACATCTTCCAGCGATTCGAGTATCCTGTAGACATCGTTGAAACTGCCGGAGTCGCCGAGTATCCAGGTCTCGTCCACGTCATAGAACTCTATGTACTCGTTAAGCTGGGAACCGACCTCTTCCAGTTACTGGTCGTGCCGGTTTACCTCTTCGAAGGCGTGTATCTCGGCTATCTTGAGGACGTTGTAGTTTTCTTCGATTCCAGAGTCTGGCTTGTAGTTGGGCCCGGAGTTGCCGCGCCCACGTCTCAAGGCAGACCCCGTGTTTCAGAACGCTCCGGATTTGGACATTCGAGGGGTGGTATGGATACCTCCGCTGAGACCCCTCTCCTCATGGATGAAAATGGAGAAAAATGAATTAAATATGTAACCCATTACAGGCTTTACTCTATCTCCACGTCTCTTCCGCTGTCCTCCGTCTTCTCTGCGCTTACTTCCAGGACCCCGTTCTCGTACTCTGCAGTCACTGTTTCGGGGTCTACCGGAGAAGGCCAGGCGATTTTCCTTCTGTAGCCACGGGAGGAACGTTCTCTCTGGTAGTAGTTCTCTCCCTCCTCTTCTATCTCCTGGTTCACTTCTGCGGAGATCTCTACCATCTCCTCGTCGGCCTTCACGTTTATCTCGTCTTTCTGGACGCCTGGCAGATCCGCGGTGAGAACGTATTCGCCGTTCTCTTCACGTAGATCTACAGGCGTCTTCGTGGCGATGCTTCCTGCAACATCTCTTCCGAAGTCCTGGAACTGGTTGAAGAACTCCTCCATCTGGTCGAAGAAGTCGTCAAAGCTGTCCCGTCTTCTGAGTCTTCTCATTGTTACCACCTGTTTTTATTTACGTCGATAAAAATTTTAATCTTTCTGTTTTATGCGTTCCATCTGTTCCTCGAGGAACTCCACCTGGTCGTGTATCTCGTTTATGAGCTGCTGGGCCTGGTCCTGTTTCTTCTTCATGCTTCCCTTCGCGTTCTCGTCCTTGACCTCTTCGAACTCTTCTTCGGCCTCCGTCACTTCCTCTTCCAGCTCCTCCAGTAGCTCGTCGTAGTCCTCTGTCATAGAAAGGTTTTTCTTCTCGCTGGTTTAAACAAGCTTTGTGAAACGTAAAAACCGCGTAAAGCAGAAGGCAAGAGAGATAGTGGAGGCCGGAGAGAGGCCCTCGGCCGCCCGACTGTCGTCGGAGCTTGACTGGCCGGAGCAGGACGTCCACCGATGCCTCAACTCTCTCGAAAAGGAGGGCGAGGTCTCCACCTACGGTAGAGAGGTCCTGGGAAAAAAGTACAGGATGGTGGGTTTGAACCGCTGAATCACTGTACCTGTGGCGTGGGTACAGGCGGCAGCAGGTTCAACGTGTCCGCGACGCCAACCGCTTCCGAGATAAGCTTGCGGTATAGCTCGTTCATCAGGGGTGCAGATACCTGATCTGGCAGGTCGTTCTCTTCCTCCCAGGTCTCGAGTATTTCCTCTAGCTGGCCTTTCCAGAGCACGTTGCCTGACATCTGGATCTCCGCGATCACGGAGTCGTCGGCCTCGTACTGGACCGTGAACTCGTAATCTATCTTCGCCACCTTCTCCTCGAAGGCGTCCACCTCGACTTCCTCGACGTCTTCAAGCTCCGGGAGGTAGTTTATCTGGATGTTGCCGGCGGCTTCCTGTTTTTTTGAGGCTTCGAGATTGTCGACATTAAATCCTACTATCATATCTACGTCTTCACACCAAGTTCTTTATTATTTCCGCACCACACCTCTTCCATGGGGTACATCGAACAGTATGGAACACTTATCGTCGCCCTTATGCTGGGAGGAGGCTTTGCCTTTGGAGGTATAGCCTCCTACGCAGGTATAGTCGGGGGCGGCTCCTCGAACACCGCCAACCAGGGCCAGCGCAATTTTACCCTGCCATCCAGTAATTACGTTGAAGGTGGTTTCAACCGGAGCCTGCAGGTGCAGCGTTACCTGGCGTCCCAGAAGGACGTGGTGTTCACGACTGTTTACTACAGTGAAAGGAAGGGGCTGGAGGCTGCAAGGCAGCTGAAGAGCCTGAGGGACGTATTCGGGGACCGGCTCTACATAGCGGCTGCAAACAAGTCAAGACATCAGGTGCCTCTCAGCGAGAGCAGTATAAAGAGTTATCCTGTAGCTGTGCTGCTCGGCGGCAACCAGAACTCGCCCACGGCGGTTGTCAATGAGGTTACCTCCAATAGGGTTAGTTCGGCGGCCTGTAGTGTTATTAGAGATCTTGGAGAGCTTGCGGCGTACTGTACTACTAACTAGGCGTGGCTCGGGCCGTTATACCTGTATCTTATCGCTACACGTCTCTGTTACAGAGTCTCCAGTGTTTCTGAGTATGTTTTAAGGATTTGCAGCTCTGTGTTCCATAGAAGGCTTCCCCGGCTTTAAAGCGCTCGTGGCTATTAAATCTGGATGTCGAATGCCTTGGCGAACTCTTCGTCGCCCTGGACGTTGTCCGAATACTTCTCCAGGTTCTCGTCCGCGTCGTAGTCCTCGTGATAGGATGCCGAGACCGCGCCTTTCTCTCCTAACAGTGTTACAGAGGCTTTGTAGTCTTTCGCAAGCTGACGGGCCAGCTGTATCAGGAGCCCGACGTTCTCTGTAGGTATTTTTTCTTCCAGAGCCCTGTCCTCTATCCTGGGTCGTAGGAAGGATTCCAGGCTGTTCTCCAGCCTCTCCAGCTCTTTCTCGTTCTCTTTCCAGGCTCTGTAGAGGCTCCTGGCTCTTTTAATCAGTGTACCGCTTTCCGTTTCCTCCAGTTCAGCTTCCTCGTCCATGTAATCTGCCAGTCTCTCTGCCTTTTCCCGCTTCTCCTGGTTCTCCTGTTTGAATCTTTCCACGGTGTCTATCAGCTGTTCCGGTTCAACCGAGAAGATGTCGCACAGTTCTCTCTGTACCTTCCTGGGTGTTCCTCCAAGAACTTCTTCGCGGAGAGAGTCTGCTTCCAGTCCGAGTTCGCTGGCCGCTTTATCTACCCTGTTTTCTATGGCCGACAGGAACTGTTCTGCTGCCTCTCCGGCCCTGTATTCGATCCTTATGACGCCGTCCTGGACTTTCTTGCTGCCGGTGATCACGAACTCTCCGGCCTCTCCTGTCCGGGCCAGGTGGGTTCCGCCGCATGCCTCGACGTCGAACTCCTCCTCGTTTTCTATCCTTACAATCCGTACAGTGTTTTCTGGAGCGGCACCTCCCTGGTAGATGCGGAAGCCGTACTGATTCTCTGCCTCGGTCTTCGGGACACGTTCCTTCTCTATCCTCATGTCCTCCTGGATTACATCTCTTACCTGGTCCTCTATCCGGTCCAGTTCTTCCCTGGAGAGCTTCTCGTAGTGCGTGACATCGAGTCGGCCCTTTTCGACCGTCTTGTGGGCGCCCGCCTGCCATATATGGTCTCCCAGGAGTTCTCTGGTAGCTCCGTTTACCATGTGGGTGGTGGAGTGGTGCTGCATCAACTGCCTGCGGCGCTCCCACTGTATCCTGGCCTTGACGGTGTCTCCCTTTTCGAGGTCGTGGTCCGGAGCCCTGTGGAGCACTATGTTGTCCTGTTTCTGTACGTCCACCACTTCTTCGTCATCGATTCTCCCGTGGTCAGGTTCCTGGCCGCCGCCTTCAGGGTAGAATACTGTCCTGTCGAGGACCACCCAGTCATCTCGTAGCGCGACCACTTCTGCGTCGCATTCTCTCCGGGTCTCGTCTCGGTAGTAAAGCAGTTCTGTCTCTTCCACTCCATCGAGGTCGAACTTTTTCTCCACGTCCTCCACTGTTTCCTCGTCCGTGGCCAGCCGGGCATAGAAGTCCTCGGGCACCTTGAAACCGTGTTCCTCCATCATCTCGGGTGATACGCCGTGACTCTCGTAGAGCTCTATCATCCTGTCGAGGGACGGTTCTCTGTCCAGGGAGGCCAGTTTTTCACGGGCCTTCTGCCGCGATTTCTCGTATTTCTCTTCTTCGACCTCCAGTATCTTTTCCACCTCGTCCATCCTGTCTTTCAGTTCGGGGAACATCGGCTCGAGTTCCTCGGCGTGCCACTCCATCACCTCTTCGATCTCGAGTTCCCAGTCGTACTTCTCTATGAAGTCTTTTGCTCTCCGGTACACCATCCGCAGGTTGTGGCCTCCTCCCGTGTTCGAAGGGAGCTTGCCGTCAGCCAGGGCGAAGAGCAGGGCTCGAGCGTGTTCCGCCACCGAGTAAAGTGCGGCCGCGGGCTTTATCTCGTCCTTGAGTTCTTCGACGGGGACGTTCATCTCGTCGGCTATCTCCGCCCATTTCTCGTCTATATCCTCGACTTCGTCCACGTTCAGGTATGAGGAGTATGGCAGGAAGTCCTCCCACAGACCAGGGTCGACTTCAAGTCCCGTGCGCTCCTTCATTTTTCCGATGGCGAGAGGCATCACGGATTCGTAGGATGTCTGGTCTCCGCGGGATATCCAGGTTATCCTCTCGTGACCCATCCCCATGTCAAGGACTTTCAGGTCCAGTTCCTCGTATCCTTCCGGTGTCACCTCGTAGAACATGTAGACCTGGTTCCACAGCTCGAGACCATCCACGAAGAACTCCATGCATGCGCCGAGATTTCCTCCGCCGCCCCAGGAGTCTTCGTGCAGTATGAGTTTTTCTTCAGGTATACCCAGCTCGTCGACAGCGAACTCGAACATGTCCCGGAAGTAGCGATCCTGGTCGTACTGTTCCGATTCCTGGAAACAGGTCTGGCCTATGTGGTCGTGCAGTACATAGTGTCTTCCAGTTACACCGACATTGTCTACATCGTTAAACCTGAGAGAGGGTTGAGGTACAACGAGTTCGGGTGCAGGAGGTTCCGCCTCCCCTGAAACCACGTAGGGCTGGAAGTCGTAGATCGCTGCGCCGACGAACTCGACGTCATCCCGCCACCGGGCGACTACCGGGTATCGGTCTATGGGTTCGTATCCGCGTGAGGCCATGAAGTCCCGGAATATCTGCCAGGTCTCGACGTAGCTGTATTCTTCTTCAGTCGGGGAGTCGCCTATGAACGTGTACCCTCCCGAGCATTCGGGTTCTCCGCAGACCTTCCTGTCCGGGTCGGAGCTCCAGAAGTACATCCCACAGTTCTCGCACTGTGAGCGCTCAAAACCTTTTTCTCTGAGTACGTCTGTGGCGAAGAATTTTTCCGGGTTGGAGGAGGCCTCCTCCTTTATCTCGGATTTCAGCTCGTCGAGGCTGGGCATGGGACTGTCTTCCGGGTGGAGTCTTTTATCTGGTTTGGATAGATAGAAAAAGAAAGGTTAGGAAGTTGCAGAGGCGGAGAGCTTAGAAAAGCTCGCCCAGTCCTTCTGCAGCTTCTTCTTCGGAGGCTTCTTCCTCTTCTTCCTCCTCTTCTTCTGCTTCCTCTTCTTCCTCTTCTGCGGATTCCTCTCCGCCAGAGGTGGCCGGTGCTGCGCCGGTTGCGACCGCTGTCTCCATCGCTTCCTCGATGTCGACATCCTCGAGAGCGGCTACGAGAGCCTTGACCTCGGAATCATCGACGTCGAGATCCGCGGCGTCAACAATGGCCTGCAGGTTGTCTTCGTTTACTTCCTTTCCTGCCTCGTGAAGAGTAAGTGCTGCGTATACAAGTTCCATATTTGATTCACCCTGGTGTCCCGTTCCCCGCCAACCCTTAAAAAGATATAGTACATAGATGAATACAAACAGGTTTTCGTGGTGAGGTTTTCCGAGCTGCCAGGCTGGACCCGTGTGAAACTGACAGATACAGGAGAGAAAGAACTTTGGCGCAGGGTGGACGAGTTCGGAGGTGTTAAACAGCTCTCAGAGGCGTTCGATTACTCTTCTACAAAGATGTACAACTGGCGCAACAAGCACTCTTTTCTGCCCGTGGGTTTCGTGAAACAGGTGATGGGCAACGAGGCCACTGGCGAGGTCCTCGCGATCAAGGGCAGGGGAAGAAGTTCCGTGATGAAAGACCCGGAGTTCCCGCTGGATGCTGGAGACGAGCTCTTGACGCGTGTGGATGAATCAGTGGTCGTCAACTCTGAAGGTACACCGGTGTACCAGGCCCGGGAACGTTCACTGGTGGACCGTTTCGACGAACTTCTGCAGGAACTGGGAGATGTCCCCACCACGTTTTACAGCAGAAGCCTGTACGAGTTAAGGTTCCCGAAGTTTCTCCACGAGCTGTTCGATTCCATGAACCATCAGGAGGACTTCGCCGCACTGGTTGACGAAACCGGCAAGATAGAGGACGGAAGAGTTGAGGCGGACGGGAAGTCCCTTGATGTAGCTGATTTCGGAGCCGAACTATACTCGCGTGAGAAACGTATGGAACTGGCGCTGGAACGCGGTGACTCGGAAGAGGTTATACGTTTGATGAACAAAGAGGCAGAAAAGATACGGAAAGCGTTTGGAGGATAGGAAGGAGAAAGAAGAGAGGGTTTTACTCCTCTTCTTCGTCCTCGGAATCGGATTCTTTGTCGGTCTCTTCTTCGTCAGATTCGTCTTCCGAGTCCTGTTCCTCAGCTTCCTCCCCAGAGCCCTCTTCGGATTCTCCCTCTTCTGTTTCTTCTTCATCCTCTCCCTGTTCGGAAGATGGTGTCTCAGAAGATCCTCCAGAATCTTCGTCTTCTTCGAGGTCTACGGATTCAAGCTCGAGTTCCGAGTTCAAACCTTCCGCGTTTGAAGAGGCGTGGGCGAGGATCTCCTCGATTGTGTCCTCGGTGGGGATTCCCTCGCTGATGGAGAGGTTCTTCGCCTCCTGGACGGCCTGCGCGATGACTGTCGGCGCGGTTCTCCCGGTGACGTACCCGGAGTTGACGGCCAGGTTGAAGGCTGCACTCGATGCGGATTCGATATCTGCGCGGTACTGTTCGGTGTCGATGTCGAGTTCTTCCGCGGTGAACAGTTCTCCATTGCTGTAGGCCACGTCGAGGTCGAGCCCTATCTCCAGGGGTTCGATTCCGACCTGGTTCAGGATCTCGGCGGTATCGTCGTCGATCACTTCGCCTTTTTCCACGATCACCGCATCTTTCTGGACGTGGATGGTACCGTCCTCTACCTGTACCTGGGCTCCTGCGCTCTGCAGTTTGCCAAGCATGGGTCCGGGACCGATACCTGTGTCGCCTTCAGGCAGCACGATGTCGTTTGGTGCGACCTCTCCTCCCTGTGCTGCGGCCGAGGTCTTGTTCGACTGGATAAGGGAGTAGAGCTGGAACGGGTCCCTGTTGGAGAAGATGAAAGCCGGCTGTACAGCTTCGTTCTCCCTGAGTTTTTCGATATCCTCCTTTCCGGAGTTCTCGATGGCGATATCCATCAGGGTCTTCCGGGACATCTTGATCTCGGCGAAATCCTTCATCTCCTTCTTGATCTCCTGGAGCTGTTTCGCCGGGAGGTTGTGCATGTCCAGGATGCCGATCACCGGGTATTCCTCCAGTTTTTCTGCGAACTGTTCGACTTTCTTCTCTTTCTGCTCCCGGGTCATCCGCTTTGGTTTGGGTTGCACCATTATCTGGACACCTCCGTGTTTATGGTGACGCTGAAAACGAAGATTCTGGAGAATCTTCTTGGAAAAGATTCCTCCGGAAATCTTTGAATCTCTGATCTTCGCATCTAGCTCACCTCCACTGTCGGACCCATGGTGGTCTTTACCAGGACCGACTTCACGTTGTTGTCGCCCTGTGGAAGCCTGTCGCGCACGAAGTCGTATACTGCGCTTGCGTTCCGCGCGGCTTCTTCTACTCGGTCCTCCTTGCCTATCTTGACCTGCATAAGAGGCTGCTCTCCCAGTCTCAGGGTCACAGTGTTCCGCAGGTCTTCGATCTCGTCCGTCGGATCGCTTCCGGGAGGCATCGGGTCCGGCATCATGTTGCGCGGACCGAACACCTGTCCCAGGTGCTGACCGATGTCGGGCATCAGGGGAGCCTCCGCGATGAGGAAGGAGTACTCCTCTGCCAGGTCCTTTGCCTTGTTCGGGTTTTCGTAGTATTCCTCGAGTTCGTCCTCGGTTATCTCAAGGTCGGCGTTGTCGGCGTTCTTTGCGAGTGTGTCGCCGATCACCGCGACCTTCACGTCCTCGTCGGCCTGGTACGGAAGTTTCAGGTCCTCGTTGAAACGGTTGTTGGGGTCTGAAAGATCCAGGCTCTTGAAGTTGATCACGAGGTCGAGGCTCTGCAGGAAATTGCGTTCATCCGAGTTCTCGACTGCCTCTTCGACTGCTTCTTCAAAGTTCACTGGAGATCACCCTGTGATTTCTGTGTAGGAGAAAATCTTTGCATTTTCGTTCCACCTCAGATACCTTCCTCGGCTTCCAGCCGGTCGTCGTATTCTCCGTTGTCGATTTTCTGCTCGAATTCGTATGCCTCGGTTCCCTCGACTGTTACTCCCATGGACTGCGCGGTTCCGATGACCTCCTTCACCGCGCCTCTCAGGTCCATGGCCAGCAGGTCGGAGGCCTTCATCCTTGCGATTTTACAGGCCTGTTCAAAGCTCATGTCTGCGACCTTGTTCTGGTTGGGTTCGCCGGAGCCTGAGTCTATACCGAGCTCGTCCTTTATCAGGACTGCTGTTGGAGGCTTACCGACCTCTATCTCGAAGTCGCCGGTTTCCTCGTCGATGGTGACATCGACGGGCACCTCCATTCCCTCGAACTCCTCAGTTTTATCGTTGATGGCGTTTACAACCTCTCCCACGTCTACCGGCAGAGGCCCAAGTTCTGGTCCTAGCGGAGGGCCTGCGGATGCAGATCCGCCCTCGACTAGTGTGGAAATCGTTTTCTTGTCTCCCATGTTTATCTTTCCTCGTCAAGTATCAGTTACTGGCTTTTTTGCGTACCATGTCGACATCGACCGTTGTAGGAATTGGTACCGCGGCATCGAGTAACTCGATCGTGACCTCGCGGTTGGTCTTGTCTACCCTGTTTATCTTTGCCTCCTCGCCCTTGAACGGTCCGCCCACGACTTCTACCGTGTCGCCGACCTCGAGCTTGATCTCCTCTGCTTCATCGCTGAGGTATTTCTCGATCTCGTCTATCTCGACTTCTTCCTCGATAACCCCGTTGATGTTCCTGGAGTTGCTTGCGAGCTGTTTTATGTCGGCCTCGTTCCCCTCGATGAAGATGTAGCCTCGAAGGTCTTCCGGGTGGAAGAGCGCCTTTATATCCAGGTTTTTGTTCTTGATCTTGCTGTGGACCGTGTTGATGGCGGTCTTTTCTCTTCCACGCGTGGTTCGGGCAGTGAGTATCATCTATCTAACCTCCTCTGAATCCAGGGTTTTCAGTCCCCCCGTTATCAGGACCAATCCCTGGCTCGCGGTCTGGTTTCCAAAGCTGATGTACTGTGGTAACAGGTTTGCCATTATATAGAACGCGAAGCCTATCAGGCCGATTATGATTATGCCTGCGCCGGTCACTTTCGCGCTCATCTCGAACTCTTCCCGGTCCGGCTTCTCCGATATCTTCAGCACACGGCGGTACTCCTGCAGCCGGTGCTTGATTCCTCTGGCCGATTTCCTCAGCTTCTCGGCAAACTTTTCAGGGGTTAACTCCATTTTTTACACCTCTTAAACCCGCAGCTAGAAGAGAACTCGAAACTCGAGTCCCTCCCACCAGAGGTGGTGCCAACGGGTTACAATAGATAGGAGAAGAAAGTTTTATAAGCCGACTGGCTCAGTCGAGCTGGAGACACCGGTGATATATGGCGTCTCCGTTGTAAACCAGTTTCACCCTTGATTCTCGCTGGATCGTGTTCTGGAGATTGATGGTGAAGGATTCCTGTGGCGGCACCAGCTGGGGGGAGAACGATCTCACGTCTGCAGGCGCTCCCTGCACGAACACTCCCAGTTCAGTAACGTTTATCGTCTTCGGGTTCCCGTTCCTCACTACGATATGTGTCCTCGAGTTCTGGTTGTAGCACTGTTCCACGTTCAACTCGGTCAGCCTGTAGTTGAAGCCGCTTCTTGGCTGGCTCTGCATGAGGTCCCTGGAGGTGAAGTACAGGGTTGAGGCTCCTGCCAGGGTTATCGTTATCAGGAGTACCGTGGCGACTATCGGGGTGATTCCTTTACGGTTCACGGTTGGAGTTTGGACTCTCGAGATTTAACAGTTGATGGAAAAAGGAGGGAGGG
>JBDGSE010000016.1:0-9637 GCA_042217695.1 Candidatus Nanohaloarchaea archaeon
TCTCCTTGGACGAGGACATCTTCCCGCCCTGGAGCCCGCGCATGAACTTGTTGTAGGTCGAGGCCGGTTTGTAGAAATCCTGCCCCTGGTACTTCGAGGCGACTTCCCGTGTCAAACGTATGTGCGGGTCCTGATCCACTCCCACAGGAACTACCGTGGGTTTCGGGCCACCGTTCTCCGGGAACTGGGGTCTCAGTATGTCGGCGTACTGCGTTAAAGAAGAGGCGATTTTTCCGGGGTCGGCGCTGCCGTAGGTCGCCTCCACCTCGTTCTGGGTGATGTACCGGGCGAAAAGTTTGCTCCTTGCGAGATGTTTGTTGCCCGCGTTGGACTGGAAGTAGAAGTCGACGTCCTCCAGGTCGATGCCCAGCGCCACGTAGTTCTTGATGTACTCCTCTATAACGAGCTCACGGGCCTCCTCGAGAGACATGTCCCGGGTGTTGTAGGCCTCTATATCTGCTGCTGCAAGCGTCACCTCTGCGCCCATGTCTCTGTACATCTTTATCTGGTCCACAACCGTCTTGTGGCCGAAGTGGAATATCCCGGATGGCATTATACCGGTTATCATCGCCACGTCTTCCCCGTCCTCGAAGGCCTCGAGGTACTCCTCCATGCCACGGTGCCCGAATATTATGCCGCGGCGGATGAAACGGTGGTCGGGCATCTTTCCCGCGATTTCTTCCACAGGTTCTATCCCGAATTTTTCCATCTTCTCACGGTAGTTTCCTATCTCGACGTCGCCCCACGGGTCTATGTCTGGCATATGTTTCACCTCTGGCGGAGGAACCTTTTCAGTATTTCGTAGTAGTCGCCGAAGCTCTCCACTGCCGCGTATTCATCGTCGGCGTGGGAGTTGTACCCCTCCGGGCCGAAAACGACCGCAGGGATGCCCTCGGCCGCAAGAAACCTCATGTCGCTGCCCGGCTCCTTTCTCTCCAGGGCGCAGTCGCCGACCACGTCCCCGGCAGAGGACTTCAGCTGCTGTATATAGGGGTTTTCGGGGTCGTTATCCAGCATCGGCTCGTTGAAAACCACCTCGATATCGATGTCCAGCTCTTCAAGGTCATCGAGTATCTCCTCGGGGACGTACTCCGATGCAAAGCGTATATCCAGATCCATCTCGGCGTGGTCAGGCACCTTGTTGACGGCGTCGCCTCCCTCGATAGTCCCGAGGTTCAGGGTGGAGACCCATCGACCCTCACTGTCTGTGAAGAGCGAGTCTATCTCCCTGTATCCGTCGATAAGTTTCTCGATGGCGTTCTCTCCCTTCCATGGACGGGATCCGTGGGCCGAGGCACCCTCCGCGGAGACCTTCAGCTGGAGCACACCCTTCTGTTTTATCACGATGTCCATGTATCCCTCCATGTTGTTGGGCTCTGCCGAGATAGCAAAGTTAGGGCGGTAGCCGAGGTCCACGAGGTGGCCCATCCCGTTGAAACCTCCGAGTTCCTCATCGGACACTATTACCAGTGCCACGGAGGGCCGGTCCTCCCAGCCCGCCATGTCCTTCACCAGCTTCATGAGGGCGGCGACCCCGGACTTCATGTCTCCGGCTCCCCGGCCGTACAGTTTGCCGTCCCGGAGTTCCGGTTCGAACATCTGTTCCGGCGCCTCCACGATATCTATGTGGCCATGCAGCATCACCTCTGGCTCCAGGGTATCCTCGAAGGAGACCACCAGCGAGGTCTTCCCTTCGCTCTCATATCTTTCCACGAGAAATTCGTCGCCTGCGAAGTATTCCTCTATGTACTGCAGGTTTTTCTCGATCTCCCCGGGATGGTTTTTGCTGCTGCGGAACTTCACCATGTCCTCGGCCAGTTCAAGTATCTCGTCTTCTACGGACATCCTCACACCTTTTTTTGATGACTCAATCTATATAGAACTGCCTCTCCGCATCTCCGAGGGCGCGGCGGTAGGCATCCTCCAGTTCTTCCTGTGACACGCTGCCGGCTATCAGCATTGCATCGCCGTCCTCGTACTCCAGTTTTTCGTCCATGAAGGGTTTGAGTTCGTGTTCCGGCACCTGGTCATACATAGCCTCCGGGTAGGCCTCCCTCATCACGGGAGGGTCAAACTCGGCCTCTGGATCAAGTTCACGGGCCAGTTCTTCCAGAGAGCTGGCGATCCTGTCCGGTGTCTCCTCCTCCCTGGGGTACGCGTCGAAAAGGTCCTGCATATAGCTCAGGACCGCGGGGTTCTGCGTCCGGGTCGATACAAGCGGGTCATCGCTCACGGACTCCTCCTTCACGCCGAGAGTTCTCATGACCTTTCCCAGGCCCTCTCCCTGGTAATCCTCGTGGACCGACAGACCGACAGCATACACCTGTGGCTCCTCGAGCTCCAGCACCTCTGTACTGGAGAAACCTACAAGCTCGTCGTCGATCTCCGCAGTTACAAGCGTAGAAACCGGGAGTATGTGCTGTTCAACGTCTTCTCGGGTCGGGATTCCGTCCCTGTCGAACGCGGACTGTGCCACATCCACCAGACGATCCACGTCCCCCGGGTTGTCCTCAAGATATCCTTCAGGGTTTTGATAGATGTTTAAAGTCGCGCTTCCAAACGCGTCCACCTTTCTGACTGGATTCCTCCATGATTACCACGGCAACATGTTAGAGACAAGCTTTTAAAAAGTTTTAGACTGTTTAAACAGTTCTAAAAGCACAAATGATTCTAGTAGAACCTAAAAACTGTTCTATGAAACTGTTAAGATATATAGCGCCATGAGAAATCCTTTACAGAAGATATCTCGAGATAAAACTTGAGCTGGCTGGGGCTGGAGCTGGCTCTACCGCAGTTCAGAGTTCGGAGCAGTCCAAAAACGTCCACCCTTCAGGCCCATGGAATCATGAGGGTTCCAGAGAGTTTTAAACCTGTTCCAGGTCGCTGATCCTTCCCAGCTTGCGTGCCTTGAAACCCAGCATATCCCTGTAGCCGTTGGTGGACATCAGCACAGGATAGAAGGCTTCATCCGCCTGTAGTTCGTCTCCGTTGCGACGGGCAAATGTTTCTCCGGCCTCCACGCGCCGGAAGTTCTCGGCCAGGAACTCGTAACCCTCGCCTTCGACCGTCTCAGAGTACTTGAACACCTCGGGGTCTGAGCGCGTGTACTCGCCTTCTATAACGTTCTCCGCGGCGAGGAAGTTCAGGAGGACCTGGTACGCGTTGTCCACGGCATCCTCTGTCTTCTGGTGGCCGGCCTCCACCAGCACACTTCTCTCTATGTGAGAGGTGGAAGAACCGCTCTCTCCCGGAAAATATATCACGTTGGATACGCCCGTCGACCGGACCATGGAGAACACCTCGGGGACTCTGTGCTTGAACGTCGCGAAGGCCTCCGGGTAGGAGTGAGTGGTATGGATATCCAGCAGTTTTAACCCCTCGATTTCATCCATGATCTCGGCGGCAAGCCTTTCCTCGTACTTCTCGCTTTCAGGATCGCCAGGGAAAGAACGGTTCAGGTCTGCCTCGAGATACCGCACATCTTCCTCGAGGGCTCTTTCGTTTGCTATCACAAACTTGACCGGCTCCCTTACCTCTATACCCGAGTCCAGGAACCTTTCGATCGCCTTCTTGCCGCAGGGCTCGTCGCCATGCACGGCACCCATTACAGCGTATTCGGGTTTTCCGTCACCTAGTGTTATGGATTCCATACCACCTAATTCAGTTGTCGTGAAACTAAAAAATTACTCGAATTCCTCAAGTGCCTCGACCGCCGCAAGTTCCTCGCCCGACATGAACCTGACAAAGGCGCCGCCCGCTATCGACACGTGGGAGAAGTCGTCCAGAGAGTAGCCGAAACGCTGTACAAGCGAGGACGTATGCCCGCCGCCCAGCACGCTGTATTCCGCCCCTGATATGGCTTCAACTACTTTCTTTGAGCCCTGCGGATGGTCCTCGAAGGCACCCATGGGCCCCTTCATGACCACCTGGTCTGCCTTCCGGATCTCCTCCGCGTATTTCCTCTCGGTCTCCTCGCCGATGTCCCAGGTCATGCCCTCTACCTCTTCGACGGGCCGGGAACCCGAATCGGTCCGCACATCTTCAGGCAGCATTATCTTTTCGGGGTACTCCTCAAGCAGCTCCTCGAGTTCTTCCCTCTTGGAGTCATAGCCCTTTTCAGTTATCCATTTTCCTTTCTCTCCGAGACCGTGACCCTCTATCTTCAGCGCCAGTTCGCCGGGTATTCCGCCCAGTAAAACCTTTTCCACGCCCTCTATCATCTGCTCCATCATACCGATGATATCCGAGGGCTTCTCGCCTCCGAGAACAAGTACCCCGTTGTCAAACTCTTCCCGGACAGACCCGCAGTTATCCAGCTCCCGTTTCATCACGGGACCGGCATAGGACTCCAGGAGCGGTGTGAAGCCGACAAGCGATCCATGTGAACGGTGGGCCGCGGAGAAAGCATCGTTCACGTAGATGTCAAAGTAGCGGGCCATGTTCTGCACGAAATGGTCCCGGGAGTGGCGTTCCGGCGATATATTCTGCAGTTCCTCGGAGAGGAAGCGGACGTTCTCCAGCATGACCACATCTCCATCGTCCATGGAGGCGACCGCGTCGCCAAGCTCCGGGCCGAAGAAGCTCTGCACAAACTTTACATCTGAACCCAGTGTCTCGGAGAGCAGTTCGGCATGTTTTTCAAGCGAGAGGAAGTCTTTCCGCGCGGGCCGGCCCTGGTGGGCCACTACAGCAGTTCTCGCCCCTCGGTCCATCAGTTCCTCTATCGTTTCGACGTAGCGTTCAAAACGTACAGTCTTCTGGGGCTCACCGTCCTCGACCGGTAGATTAAGATCGGTTCTCAGTAAAACAGTTTCTCCCTCAAGCTCTGCGTCATCCATAGATCTCACGCGGCACCACTGTATTACGAAGTATTACAGCTTGTTTTTAAAGTTAATACCGCGGGAAGTATAAAAGACTGTACACGAAACCTTAGGCAGTGGATTTCATGACAACCAAGGGTGGACGTTTTGGATTCCGGTCGCCACACAGGCGGTCAAGAAAAATTTCTCGAAGTTAGACATCGCTCTAGCTTCTCAAAAACCCTTTCTGAATCACTCTACAAGAGGTTCTCTACATGACAGACAGCGCTGAACAGAAGGTTTCGGAACTTGCGAAAAGGCGGGGATTCTTCACGCAGTCCAGTGAAGCCTACGGAGGTGTGGCAGGATTCTACACCTACGGACCGCAGGGTGCAGCCCTTAAGGAGAACATAGAGGACGTCTGGAGAGACCGGTTCACAGTCAAGGAGGGGAACCGGGAGATCGAGGCCCCGATAGTGATGCCAGAACCGGTTTTCGAGGCTTCTGGGCACCTGGATGGATTCGACGACATGATACTGGAGTGCCCGGAGTGCGGAGCATCGCACCGGGCCGACCACCTGGTGGAGGACAGCACGGATATCGAGGAGGCGGAGAGCCTCCCAACCGAAAAAGTCGAGAGCATAATAGAGGAACACGACCTGAAGTGCCCGAGCTGCGGCGCACCGCTCGCGGGTGTCGAGGTCGAGGAGTTCAACCTGATGTTCGGCACCAGCATCGGGCCGGGCAGCGGTTCGACGGGATACCTCCGGCCGGAGACGGCGCAGGGAATATTCGTGGAATTCCCCCGTTTGAAGGAGTACGCACGCGGCGACCTGCCTTTCGGCATCACACAGATAGGAAAATCCTACCGGAACGAGATATCTCCCAGGAAACAGATAATCCGGACCAGGGAGTTCACACAGGCCGAACTGGAGCTTTTCATCGACCCGGAGGAGGACAGGCCGGACCTGAGCGATCTGAAGAACATACAGCTCAAGCTCTACCCCGCGGAGGAACAGCAATCCGACGACGGCGAACTGGTAGAGACCACCCTGAGAGAGGCCGTCGACGACGGGATCCTGGAATACGAGTGGATCGCCTACTACCTGGGACTGGCGAAACGGTGGTTCGAACGCATAGGCATCGACATGGAGAAGTTCCGTTTCAGGCAGCACCTGGCCGGAGAAAGAGCTCATTACGCCGAGGACTGCTGGGACGCGGAGGCCTACGCGGCAAACGACTGGATAGAGCTCGCGGGTTTCGCCTACCGGGGCGACTACGACCTCCGGAAGCATCACGAACACTCGGATGACGACTTCACGGTGTTCAAGCCATACGATGAACCGAAGACCGTGGAGGAGACAGTGGTGGAGCCCGACATGGGATTCCTTGGACCGGAGTACGGCGATAAAGCAGGGAAGATAGTCGAGGAACTCGAGGAAAAAGCCGAGAAAGAACCTGGAGCATTCGACTCTGGAGAGGTCGCAGTCGAGATCGACGGCGAGTCCTATCTTGTCCCTGCGGAGAAGACAGGCTTCGAGAGGCGTGAAGTCGAGAAGAACGGCGAACACATCATACCGCATGTAGTGGAGCCCTCTTTCGGTGTCGACCGGCCTCTGTACGCCGTGCTGGAGCATAACCTGGAAACCGATGAGGTCGACGGCGAGAAAAGGAACGTCCTCAGGCTTGAACCCGAGGTAGCACCGACGGAGGTCGCGGTCTTCCCGCTGATGGACAAGGAAGGACTGGGCGACCGCGCAGAGGAACTCGCGTCCCGTCTGAGAGAACAGGGTTTCTCGGTCTACTACGACGATTCAGGTGCGATAGGACGCCGGTACCGGAGACAGGACGAGGTCGGAACCCCGGTATGCGTCACAGTTGACTACGAGACGCTTGAGGAAGGCGGTGTAACGCTGAGAGACCGGGACACGACAGAACAGGTGCGCGTACCCCTGGACCAGCTGGAGCAGAAGCTGGAGGCTTTCCTGGAGGGCGAAGAGCTGGAAAAGCTCTGACCTCTCCCTTTTCCCCTTTCTCTATCCTGAACCATAAAAACTTGTCCAGCAAACATCCTCTATGGCGGAGTGCTCCTACTGCGGCAAGGAATCGATGAGCTTTACCTGCCGCTACTGTGGAAAAAAGTTCTGCTCGGAACACCGACTTCCCGAGAACCACGAATGCGATGGCCTTGAAGAAGGGCTGGAAGAGGAGCGCGAAGAGGCAAAGAAGTGGTTCAGGCAGCGCGACGTCAAACAGGAGACCGTCCACGGCGAACCCAAGAAAGTCCAGCGCAGGAAACCCTCGCTGCTGCACGACATAAAAGATACCTTCAAGAACAACGCCACGATGTCCATAATCGGGGTCACGGTGGTCGCGTTCCTCATGCAGATATTCGTGCCAGGTTTCAGCGACTTCATAGTCCTGTCGCCGGCGTTGACCGCTGCCGCCGTCGAGGCCACCAATAACGCATTCTCCCAGGCTATCCTCCGCAAGACCGTCACAGGGGCGCCCTGGACGCTTTTCACAGTGATGATAGCGCACGGAGGCCTGTTCCATATCTTTGCGAACATGGTGACGTTCTACTTTTTCGGGACGACCATGGAACGAGCGGTGGGCGCCAAGAAGCTTCTGAAGTTCTACATCGGCGCAGGTCTTGCCGCCAGCGTTGGATACGTGGCCTTCAGGAACATACTCTACCAGCTACACGGACCTCTTATAGGCGGGATACCGACGCTGGGGCCTGCGGTAGGGGCCTCGGGAGCGGTTGTCGCAACAGTCGGGGCCGTGGCGATGCTATACCCGGACGCAGAGGTGCTTCTCTACTTCTTTATCCCCATGAAGATAAAGACCGCTGTCTACGTATTCGCCGGGATCGAGGCCGTCAACATGGTTGCCAAACTTGCCGGCACCTCTCTACCGGTCATAGGTATGTTCGCCTCCTCGGCCCACATCACAGGTCTCGCAGTGGGTCTGTGGTACGGCAAGAAACTACAGGACCGTTACCGACAGAACAAGGGCGTTCTGGACCTTTTCGGCTACTAGACCCATTCATCCAGGTCTACAGCATCCCCGCTATCCGGTACCATGTAACCACCCTCACTGAGCACGTACATGTCGTAAAGACCTGTATCGAAGTCATCGGGGAACTCCTCCACCAGTAGGTAGCCGTCATCCATGAACTCTATCGCGTCCTCGCCATACCTGCCCTCAGACGGGTCGACCACTTCCAGGAATGCATCGTAGGTCTCGCTGGGCCACTCGTTCTCGGGGAACATCCTGACCACCAGTTCCTCCGGGACGTCTGGCCCATCCAGCATCTGGGAAACGGCTCCCAGACCTATCTCTCCCTCCACGACATCCTGATCCTTCCCGTAACGGTTCACGACCACACTGTCCTTTACCATCCTTGCCGCGGGAACTGTATAGAGCTGGTTCCTCAACTCCTGTATGGCGGAGACGCTGTCTATGTCGGCGCCTAGAGATTTCCAGAAGTTCCAGTCTCCCCGATGTACGTTGCGCGAGGACTGCGGGAAGTCAATATTTATCGACACAGTTACCATTGTGGTCCAAAACATAAAAATCTCAGGGGGTTACGTGGTCTACCTCGTAGTACGTAACGCCGCCTTCAGAATCGACTATCGCCCACAGCATCGTGGCACGGATATTGTTCGCGAGCCTCACCGCCCGGGACATCTCCTGGAAGCTCATGGTGCGGTCCTCAGGAACCGCGTGCACCACCCATTTGGTATGCTGCTTCTGTTTCTTCGGGCCCTCGGTGTACGGGTTGACGCCCCGAGGATACACACGGAAATGCGCCCCGAACTTGAAACCACTCTTCACGATGAGTCCGCGTTCCCTCAGATCGGAGTAAACTCGGTAAGTGTAGTCGAACTCCTCGTCTCTATCCACGAAGACCTGGTACAGATCCTCGCCCTCCAGGGTTTCCCCATCACGCTCCACCTCAAGCAGGTCTCGTTCCACAAGGTGGTATGCCTCGACCGGCGCCAGCTCCAGGTGGTCGTCCACGAACTTGCCGTAGTACTTCTCCGAGTGGATGTCCTCGGCGTCTTCTTCATCCCAGACGTTTACACGGGACTCGGCAAGCTTTCCTGTCGCGGTCATGGATAGATAAACCACCTTCTAATCTTATAAAAGAACTCAGAACTCGCCTATAGAGCTCTGGGAGCCCTCCTTCAGGATACGCTGGGCCGTCGACCAGGAACGACGGGTCTCAGGCGGGAGATCACCGTGCTCCTCCAGGTACTTCTCGAGGAATTCTATCGTGGGCTCGTCGTGCGGGTAACCCGACCGGAAATCGTAGCCGTACTTCTTCTTCAACTCGTCAACATGTGACTCACGGGCGCTCTTCGCTATTATCGATGCGGCGGAGACCACCGGGTACTCGTCGTCGGCACCGTGTTCCGCGGTGAAACTGCGTTCCCTGAACCTGTCCGGGAGCTGGGCCTTCAGCTTCTTTATGAAACGGTCGCCGTCTGGCTCCGGCAGGTCAACAAAGATCCTGTCCGCATCAGAGTCCTCTATAACTGTCACGAAGGCGTTTATCTCGATCTCGTTCAGGCTCATCACTTCCCGGAGATCGTCTATCTCCGGCGCCTCCACCTCTTTCAGGAACGTTTCCCCGAACTCTCTCAGCTGTCCCGCAAGTTTTTCACGGCGGGAGTCGGACAGTTTCTTCGAATCCTTTACCCCGAGATCCTCTAACTCCTCGAGCTCGGATTCGTCAACCATGAAACCTCCGACAAACATCGAGCCGATCACCGGTCCTCTTCCTGCTTCGTCAATTCCTAGAACCTTGGCCATAGAATACAGATTTGGTA
>JBDGSE010000017.1:0-6328 GCA_042217695.1 Candidatus Nanohaloarchaea archaeon
GAGGACACACTGGTATTCGATACAGGGGAGTCCCTGGCACACAACACTTCAAACATACAGAACCTGGTCGGTCACGAATCCATCTCCGGGCGCGCGTTGCTGAAACGCGGCAGGGAGAAGCTCGAGGACTTCGGTGGAGAGTTACTGGAGGAGAGAGTCGAGAAAGTCGAGAGAACAGAGGACGGTTTTGCCGTTGCCACGGAAGAGGACGAGTACGAGTCCGAGTACATCGTCGTGGCGTCCGCGGGCATCCACGACTACCTGGAACTCGACCTGGAGTTCAGGGAAGGTGCAGAAGGCCCCTACTGGATGGATGAACACATCGTGACGGATGAGAACAACAGGGCCGCGGACGGAGTCTACGCCGCAGGCCTGGCCCGTCTCTGGGAGTACCAGGCCGCAGTAGCTCTGGGAGACGGCGCAAAGGCCGCTGTAGACCTGTTAAGCGACAAGTACGGCGAACCGTACCAGGACCACGACACCTGAAACAGGGGGATATTTAACCGGGGCCGAGAACCTGTAGCTATGGAAACCCATTTCCTGCTCAGGCTGGTACTGGGCTCGCTGGGACTTCTCAGCGGTATAGTGGCAAGCCTCACTTTGATGGCTGTATGGGGCGGGAACGAGAAGGCGATGGTCTCCTTCCAGCTGAAACCGGAGAAGGCGAAGAACGATTTCCGGATACTCCTGGTCGGCAATATCCTGATGGCGGGAGGGTTCACGGCCTACGCAGCAGGAGGTTACACGGGCAACGAAAACCTGTTAACCATGGGACGGCTCACGGCGGCGGTCTACGCCCTCTTCCCGATGACCGTGTTCGCCAGGTGGTGGAGGCGGTTCAGGTGACCCTTCTGGAGACAGCGTTCGGGCTACTGGGCCTCGCCATATTTGCGGTCATCACCTACCTGAACTGGAAGCTGCTCCAGCACATCCACGATCATGAAGATGTCTCGCTGGCCATGTTCTTCCTCAAACCCGGGGTCCTCCACGCGTTCCAGGTACTTCTGGTGACCGGCCTGGTATTCTCCATCGGCATGATAATGGCCGCGACAGCTCTGGTCATAGAAAGCCCTCTACTGGACAGCGCGTCCAAGCTGGGCTCCGTTATAGTATGGCTGGGGTTCCTCTATCTGTTCCGTGTACTGGAGAGAGCCACCCGAAAAGTTGCAGAGGAAAACTAATTTTTAACTTGGTGCCAAACCTCTTCCATGAGTTTCCGAGTCGGAGCCCACGTATCGATTTCAGGTGGAGTGGAAAAAGCAGTAGAGCGGCAGGAGGATATAGGCGGACAGTGCGGACAGATATTCGCAGGAAGCCCGCGGACATGGAGCGTCTCCGAATACACGGAGGAAGACGGATATAGTTTTCAGGGTCTGCGGGACGAGAAGGACCAGAACCCGTACGTGATACACTCGACGTACCTCGTGAATCTTGGGACGCCGAAGGACGACCTCTTCCAGAAATCGCTGGACACCCTGCAGTCCGAACTCGACGCGGCGGAGAAACTTGGTGTCGAGTACGTGGTCTTCCATCCGGGCGCCCATACAGGCAGCGGAAGAGAAAACGGTATAGAGAGGATAGCGGAAGGCATAGACCTCCTCGAGATACCTGACGGCGTCACCCTTCTTCTCGAGAACACCGCGGGCAAGGGCACCACCCTCGGGAAATCCTTCGGGGAACTGAGAGAGATGCTGGACAGAGCCGATACGGACGACCAGAAACTCGGGGTCTGTATCGACACCTGTCACGCCCACGCCGCCGGCTACGAGTTGCGGGAGGAGGAAGGTTTCCAGGACTTTTTACAGGAGATAGAAGAGGACCTGGGGCTTGACATGGTGAAGATTGTGCACCTCAACGACTCGAAGGATGCGAAAGGCTCCGAGAAGGACAACCACGAACACATAGGAGAGGGCAACATCGGCGACGCCGGATTCAGGAACGTGGTGAACTCGAAACTGGAGGACATCCCCATGATACTGGAGACACCGGTCAACGAGAAGGGTTACAGAGAGAACCTGGAGCGGATTCTCGAGCTGAGAGAGTAATAGATACTCTTTTAAGACTCACCGCAGCATCTTCAACTGGAAGATAAAACCTTTTTCTAACAGAGGTTGGATTTTGATGTCAGAAATACACAACGATCAGAGAGTCGGCGTCTTCGTCGACGTTCAAAACATGTACTACAGCGCTAAAAATCTATACAACTCAAAAGTAGACTTCGAGAAGCTTTTGAACGCCGCGGTCGTGAACCGCGAGCTTGTCCGGGCGTCTGCCTATGTTATCAAGGCTGAAACACCCGACGAAGACAACTTCTTCGAGGCCCTCCGCCAGATAGGCTACGAGGTAAATATAAAGAAGCTGAAGGAGTTCTACGGCGGGGAAAAGAAGGGGGACTGGGACCTCGGCATGACGGTCGACATGATCCAGCAGGCCAAAAAGCTGGACACTATAGTCCTCGTGACCGGGGACGGCGACTTCTCGGTCCTCGTCGACCACCTGAAGGCCATGGGATGCCGGGTCGAGGTCCTGGCCTTCGGACGTTCCTCCGCAAAAGAACTGAGGGAATCCGCCACCAAGTTCATGGACATGGACGACAACCCAGACAAGTTCCTTGTTGACCGGTGAAAGATATGAAATCTGCTTTCGAGATAACCGCAGGCGAGATGATGGAGGAGGACCCTGAAACCGCCTCCAGCTCCGAATCACTGTCGCAGATAAAGAACAGGATGGAGGAACACGATCTAAGGGCTATCCCGGTGGTCAACAACGGCAAGCTGAAGGGCGCGGTAGGTTACCGTGACCTTGTAAGGCACCTGCAGTTCAACCCTGAGCAGACAAACGTGGAGGAAGTGATGCACCAGCCTCCAGAGTTCGAGAGAGATGACTCCCTGGTGGACCTGGCCGACCTCCGGATAAACTCGGGTCGAAAGATGCTGGTGCTCACCGACCAGGAGAAACTGTCGGGAATCATCTCGGACCGGGAGTTCAGGGATACCCTGGAAGAGGTCGAGGAGGTCCAGGACGTCTCCTCCATGAACCTTTCACCCCAGGAGCTCGTAACCGTGTTCGAGGAGGACTCGTTCGAGAAGGCCCGGCACATGATGCTGGACAGGAATATCTCCCGTCTACCGGTGCTGGACGAGAACGGCAACCTGACCGGCATAGTACGGAGCACGGACATGCTGAAGATGATGGTGCCGAGAGACAGGCAACCTCCTGGAGGGACCTCCGGCCGCACACTCGAGGACACCAAGATAGCCGGTGGCTCGGAGAAGGATAAGATATCAGACATCCCTGTCTCCGAGATAATGGACCGCACCCCTCCAACACACGAGGGACACCTCGACGGCGGCGAAGCCATCAACGAGATGGTCGAGAAGGACTCGGCAGAATTACTGATAGTCGACCGGCGTTACCCCGAGGGAATCGTCACCGTGAAGGACTTCATCCAGTACCTGGACGAGATGAGCTTCAGCGACACGGTCCTGGTCACACTTACAGGTCTTGAACTCCCCGAAGAAAAAGCCGCGCTGCATGAAAAGATAGAGAAACAGCTGAAAGGCGGCCTGGGAAGAAAGCTGGAGAGACCCGAGGAGCTCTCCGTCCACATCAAGAAGTCAGAGACCGATGGCAAGAAGCACCGTTACGAGATGATTCTGAAGCTCTACTCGGAGTACGGCCTCAAAAGCATCACGGAGGAGGGGTGGGACATGCTCGACACACTTGACTCCGCGCTTGAAGAACTGGACGAGGTCATACGCCGCGAGAAAGAGAAGCGCGAAGACCACAGGCGTCAGGCCTGATCGCCGAGTTCCTCGTTCTTCAGCTTCTCCATCTTCTTTTCCTTTGACAGGCCGTACTTACGTGCCAGCTTCTGGAACGACATCACGGACCACATCAGGTAGAGGAAGATGAATATCAGGGCCAGGTAAAGAGGGTAACGGGCCACGGTTATACCTCTCCATGCGTAGTTGTAGAGACCCCAGTAGAACACGAAGAGAAGCAACACGCCGATGACCAGCGTCAACCTGTGAGCGAACTCGCCCACGAGCTCGTCCTCAATGTTCTTGGAGGAGCCGTAGACGATGATAAGACTTATCAGACCGATGCTTAAAGTGAGCGCAGTATTGATCGACAGAACTACCTGGTCCACGGCCATACATCGTTTTAAAAGGTGCTTTTTTAAATAATTAGCCGCCAGTCCTGAGCTCCACCACTGAGACCTTGAAGCCCTCCGGGATCTCCTCCCTGAACCGGGAAACGTTGTGCTCCCCGATGACATAGACCCGTGCCGAGGAGTCGTGGAACCTTATATCGACGAGGTCGGCCCCGAAGAACTGTTGCGCCTCCGACCTGACGTCCTGGACCATGACCGTGCTCTCGAAGTTGTGGTAGGACATATAGCTTGCAGGCGCCGCAACCAGCAGAAGCACTATCGTCGCCGCGGGGACGATGAACCAGATACGTTCCGCCGCCTTCTGCTTGTAGTACGTTGATGGTTTCAAACCCATAACCCGGAAGGAGAGGAAACCCGCCACGATGACCGCCAGTATGTTGATGAAAGCCATGGAAGCAGCCTGGAAGGCCAGGTAGAGGTCTGTCATGTTAAGCCCTATGCCGACCGCGGCCAGGGGAGGAACCAGGGCGATAGCCACTGCAACACCTGCGATCTGGTCTCTCAGGCCTGTGGTGAAAGTTAACGCGGCGGCCGCGCCGACCAGGAACGATAGCACCACGGTAGGTATGCCCGGTGCGACCACCATGTCGATTATCGGAGTTCTGGAGACATTCATCGGCAGCAGGGCCACGAAAGACACCAATACCGCTATCAGGACCGCCTCTATACCGGACCTTAGAGACTCCAGCATCAGGCGCCTGTCCCCCACAGTAAGGGATATAGCACCGGAGACGAACGGCGAGAGTATCGGTGCGAGCATCATCGCACCTATAACCATTATGACATTGTCAAGCACCAGGCCGTAGGCCGCGATGGCAGACGAAAGCCCTATCAGGCCCCACTGCGGCGGTGTGAACGATGAAAACTGCTGTGCCTTGCTGTATATCTCCTGCTGGGAGAGTGTCGAGGATGAGCCGCGGGTCTCCTGCCCTTTCTCGATGAGAGACTCCTGCTCCAGAACCCTGATGGAGAGGTCTCCGTGCTCTATCTCCTTTATATCCTTCAGTTCTTCAGAAAGCGTATCTATATCCTCGGATTCTACGGTCGCCGTGAACTTGACCTCTCGTTGACCGTCTTTCTCGACATGGCTGGAACTGAAGTCGCTGCTGTAATCGTCAATTATCTCCTCGACCGGCTCCTTGAAACGCCCCGGCACCGTTACCTGTATCTGTCGCACAGGGAAGATTATCGCCGGGAGTTAAAATAACATTTCACTTCTCGCAGAGGAAAACCAGTCTTTTCCCGTCTTCCCTCTCCAGGACCTCGACCTCGAAACCCGTGGACTCCAGCATCTCCAGGAACTGTTCCCGGGAGTAGTAGTACGAAGTTTCCTTTTCTACGAAACGCTCTGTCTCGCCGGAATCTCTGTGCCTCACTGTGTAACGGTAGACGGATTCACGGCGCCGCTCGGCATAATCGCGTTCTACCTCGGTCTCTATCCTGACCTCCTCGTTCTCGACCACTTCCTCCCCTGTTTCCGAACCATCGCCAGGGTATTTCCTAACGTCCAGCAGGAACCTTCCTCCGGATCCAAGGTGGCTGTATGCGGTCTCTATTATCTTCTCCACTCCTTCGCGTTGGAAGAGGTTGACGGTGGACCACATCATGATGGCGTTGTCGAACTTCCTGTCCAGATCCAGGTCGAGAACGTTCCCCACAGAAAACTCTGCATCGCACCTCTGCCGGGCCTTTTCCACCATCTCATCACTGATATCGACCCCGACCGGTTCGTATCCTTTTTCCTTCAGAGCGCAGGAGTGCCGTCCGTTTCCACATGCCATGTCCAGAACTGAACCTTCACGGAGGTGTTCATCGAGAAATTCCACCTCTTTACCCGTATCCTTCTGGATTATCAGTTCGTAGTAGTCGGCGAGCTCACCGTAGAGCACAGACATTAATTTCCAGTGGGAAGAGAACTTTTTTCTCACTTCCTGACCTTCTCAAGGCCGAGAACTTTTTCGGCAAAGCTCTGGGTCGGCATGTAAACGGCCTCGCCGTCGACCTCCACTTTCTCTGCTTCCCTGCCGCTCACCAGCTGGTCGAAGTATACGTCGTAGGGCCCCGGGATACCGAGGTCCATGAAATCCTCGAAGTCGTCCGTGGTCATCCCCACCCAGGCACCGGTCTCGCGACATATCTCCGACCAGACGT
>JBDGSE010000018.1:0-2365 GCA_042217695.1 Candidatus Nanohaloarchaea archaeon
TCCGTATCCCACTCCTCGGGAAACTCTTCCTCGATGTATTCACGAAATTTCTGGTAATTCACGGGAAAAAGTAGGTCCAGATCCCTTTTTAGTCTTGGTCATGCGAGCCCGAATGAGAGGATAAATGCCGACATAACCCACCTGAAGATGTCGAGAATCAGCTCGTAATCTTCCGGTTTCTCGGACCGTTCCAGGCTGAACGCGAGTATCATCAGGCCCAGCCAGAATAGCAGTGCTGCAGCGAGGAAAGTTTCCGACCCACCGAGCACGTAGACGAGGAAAACAGGAAAAACCAGTATAGCAAAAAATAACTGGGTAATTAGCTTGGCACGTTCCGGTCCAAAGACCGTTATAAGAGTTTTTCTAATCCCCCGATCGCCCTCGTAGTCCTTAAAATCCTTTATTACATAGCCCAGTGCCGGCAGAAGATACATAGCAACCCCGACGGCCACGGAAATCGACGTGAGAGACCCGAAAATGTATATGCCTATTAGATACAGCAGCAGACCATGAGAAAAGCCCAGCAGGATCATGCTGGCGAAGATATTCCTCGAAACGTATCCCGAATATAGCAGCCCAAGGATCAGGTGGCTCAGGGGGAACAAGAGGAACAGAGCCACGGAAAATACCCGGCTTATGAATACAGAGTATGCGAAGACGGTTAATAGCAGTGATGAGGCGATCAAATAAGCCTGGACGTGGTTTATACGGCCGGAAGGCAGGGGCCGGTCCGGGTTAGTTTTTCTATCTATCTCAATATCCTGTATGTCATTTATAACCGCTATACCTCCGTAAAGCGGGACGATATAGAGCACAGGAGCAATATTCCACAGCTGGAGCTCCGAGAACAGCGCGAGAGAAACTATATAGCAAGAAAAAGGTATTATTAAGCGTTTCAACTTTAACATTGAATTCAGGTCTTTAACCAGTGTTATTCCCGGGTACATGCATTAACAATATATTTCGTGTCTAAATAGTGTTTAAATACTATGCCAGTAAAAGACCGACTTGTCTCTTGGTACATAAAGAAAATACTGATCCCGGGACAGCAGGAGATAGATGAACCAGGGTTTCTGACCAAAGAGATGAAAGGAGCCGAATTTAATAGAGACGTACTTCTACCGGAATCGATTTTCATAAACATAGAGGAAGCAGCGGACACGGAGAACGCGAAATCTTCTCTCTATGGAGTAGGCAAGTCTTTTGGTTACCGTTTAGCCACTATTTCCAATTTAACCCAGTTTGACGGGGAGAATGAGAAAAAGTTCAAGAGATTCGCCGACTTCTTTGTGAAATACATTGAGAGCACGTACAGTGCGGGAATGGAATACGAGATAGATCTTGGAGATAAACTCTTCCAGCTCCAGGCCGAAGACTACGTTGTCTGTAGAGAAAGCGGCTCCGGACAGATACTGGGATCCGGGGGTATCGCCGGGATATGGAGTTACATGATGCAGGACAGTTCTATAGAGGGCGCTCACACACAGTGCGAGGGGCGAGGAGAAGAAAGTTGCAAATTCGTATGCGCCCCGGAAGCTTACCTCGAAAACCTGGGCGCCGATGCGTTCTCCAGCGAAATAGACGGGGAAAAAGTTGAACCGAGCAATGACTACGAGAGCTATAACAGAGTTAGGGAAACAACCTACGCCCAGAATTCCCTGCAGGACCTCCTTGACGTGGGGTTTTTCGACTATCAGGGCGGCAAAATATCACATAAGGACGATAGACATATCCTGTGTGACACCGGTCTTCCTTATCTGCTGGGGGAAGTGATGGCGGCGAACCACGATGAGAACATGCTGTTCGAATCAGCGTTCAGTTACGGGAAAAGCCTTGCGGGGAGAGAACAAGATAGAGAGCCCGAACAGTTCATCACGGAGTACCTGTCGGCGACGGGCTGGGGCGACACCAAGATACGTGAGAAGGATGGCGGGTATGAAGTGACTGCGTACCTGTTCCCGTGGACAAAGTTCTGGGAGGAGACAAGTTTCCCGCTTTACCGCGGACTGGTTTCGGGACTGCTCTCCGGTTTTAAGGATAGAGAGGTAAGGCTTGAGAACGTTGAAAAGGATACGAAGGGCCGCGGTTTCACCGTAAAAGTTTCAGAATAAATTATTCCACTTTCAGGCCTTCATCGGTGAAGACCAGGTCTCTGATGCTGCCGTCCATGTCGGTTGTTCTCATCTTCCGGAGGTTGATGGTTCTTTCCAGGCCGGAGCCCATCGAGGTCACGTCGATGTCGACGACGCCGTCGGATACGTATTCTGCGACTCCTTCACGTGTGAGGTAGCCGTCGTTTTCGTTTCCTTTCTCCGCGGTCATGACGACTGTCGCGTCGAGTTTCCTGAATTCTTTGACTAGGTCG
>JBDGSE010000019.1:0-6606 GCA_042217695.1 Candidatus Nanohaloarchaea archaeon
GTCATAGCCATGGTAATCATAACCCGCACAGGACTGCACGAGTTCTTCCACGCAAAACCACTGCCACTATGGGCCTGGGGAATAGTGATAGGTACAGAAGTGATTGGAGGTGTCCTCGCCATCGCGATCTCCAAACTAGTTACCCATCTAGTCGGAGAGTACAGCGAGACCGAATACTGAAAACTTAGGCCTGCCTAAAAAACCACCTGTTTTTTACAGTTTACATGTCAACTTCTAGACATGAAACTCGAAGAGATCAGAGAGAAGGCGGCCGGGAGGATAGAATCGCTGGAGGACCCCGAATCGATAAGGACTCCGGGCCGGACCTGGACCCGTTACCCCGACCCCGAGATCGAACCTGCCGAAGCCTCCCCCCGGATCGAAGTGGAGGGAGAGGCCACGGTACATACCGGCACGGAGGCCTCACAGGCGGCAGGTGAAAAACTTTTCAACGCCGTAAAAGTAGAGGAGAACCGGCTTACCGCGACCCATGCAGCCAACCTGAACTCGCTGATATACATCACAGTATCGGAAGAGGCCTCAGTAAGGATAACTTACGAAGACACAGCAGACACTTTCGCACACGTTGTCGTGGACGCGGAGGAGAACTCGGAGCTTGAACTGGCCGAGGAATTCCGAAACAAAGGCCTGCTGACCTCTATCAACGAGATCTACGTCAGTGAGAACGCGACAGTGAACTATGGAGCGGTAGAGGCCTCTGACTCCGAGTTAACTTATTCTCGCAGGAAAGCCGTAGTTCAGGATTACGGCACCATGAACTGGCTGAACTCCCAGTTCACCGGCGAACTGAAGCGTACGAAGATCGAGACAGTGCTGCGCGGCGATGACTCCGAGGTAAAAAAGACCGCGGTCTGGTACCCGACCGGGGAACAGCACAACGATATCTCGATGCATGCGTACCACCACGGGGAGAACACCCGGTGCCAGATGGACTCGAGAGCGGTGGTAGATGACGACGCGCGGTCCGTGTACGAGGGACTGCAGCACGTCGGCGATGGAGCGGATGAAACGCAAAGCTTCCAGGACGAGAAAGTGCTCGTGCTCTCCAGTGACGCCGAGGTGGATGCATCCCCCAAGCTGATGATAGAGGACCCGGAGGTCGAGGCATCCCACGCGGCCTCCGCAGGCACCATCCCCGAAGAAGAACTCCACTACATGCAGGCACGCGGCCTCGGCGAGAAAGCAGCGAAGAGACTGGTGGTCCAGGGATACTTCGAACCAGTCATGGAAGAGGTAGACCTGGAGGACCTCAAGGAAACCATCCGGGCCGAAGTCGAGGAAAAGCTCGGGGCGCGGTAAGATGAAAGCGGAAGAACTGAAACAGGATTTCCCGGCGCTGGACCAGGAGGTGAACGGGAAAAGAATCGTGTACCTTGACAACGCGGCCACCACACAGAAACCAGAGTCTGTCATCCAGAGGATAGAAAAATTCTACCGCGAGGAAAACGCGAACGAGGGCCGCTCCCTGCACACGCTGGCGAACCGTGCCACGACCGCCTACGAATCCTCTCGGAGAAGAGTAGCGGATTTCATCGGCGCGGGAAAAGAAGAACTAGTTTTCGTACGGAACACCACTGAGGCCATGAACCTTCTCGCGGAAACGCTTGAACTCGACGGCAAGATAGTGATCCCCGAGATGGCGCACCACTCCGAGATGCTGCCATGGCGCAGAAAGGCGGAAAAGGAAGGACTTGAGATAGAGTACATCCCCACGAAAGACCACGAACTCGACATGGAGGCTGCCAGAGACATAATCGACGAGGACACCGCGATGGTCTCCGTTTCCCACGTGTCCAACGTCTTCGGCTGCCGGAACCCTGTGAAAGAACTCGCCGGGATCGCGCATGAAAACGATGCCTGGATAGCGGTGGACGCGGCACAGTCGGCCGCCCGCGAAAAAATAGATGTGAAGGAGATGGACGCGGACTTCCTGGCGCTTTCCGGCCACAAGATGGCCGGCCCCACAGGTATAGGAGCGTTGTACGGCAGGAAAGAACTGCTGGAACAGATGGAACCGTACCAGGTAGGTGGCGGCATGATACGGAAAGTTACTGGAGACGAGGTCGAGTACGGAAACCCGCCCGGAAAGTTCGAGGCCGGGACACCCAACATAGGAGGTGCCGTGGGACTTTCGGCAGCGATAGACTACCTTGAAGAGATCGGCGTGGAAAACATCGGGGAACACGAGCGAGAACTCAACAGGAAAATGGTGGAAGGACTGGAAGAAATCGATGGTGTAACCGTGTACGCAGCGGAAGAACCCGCGGTCGTCTCCTTCACCTCGGAACACGCCCACCCGCACGATGTTGCCGAAGTTTTGAACTCCGAGGGAATCGCGGTCCGGGCGGGACATCACTGCGCCCAGCCACAGATGGAGTCGCTCGGAATAAACGGGACCGTGAGAGCTTCGCCGTTCCTATACAACACCCGGGGAGACGTGGAAAGACTTGTGGAGGCCGTGAAAGAAGTGAGGAGGGTGTTCTAGGATGTACAGAGAAGAGATACTGGACCACTACAAGAACCCGCGTAACGAGGGAACCCTAGACGGGTTAAAACAGGAAGGAGTCAACCCGAGTTGCGGCGACAACACCACGATCTACCTGGAACTCGAGAGGTCGGAGATAAAAGACGTGAAACACGAGACCGATGGCTGCGCCATATCCACCGCAGGGATATCGATACTCTCCGAGGAACTACCCGGCATGAAAGTTGAAGACGTCCTGGGAAAGGACAGGGAATGGATGCTGGACCTGATGGGTGTCGACGTCTCCCCGATGCGGGTAAAGTGTGCGATGCTCGGATTGAAGACGGTTCAGAAGGCCCTGGAGCAAACCAGTTAAGAAAGTTTAGGACAACCTAAACATATGTCTCTGGAAATCAACGATCTGGAGGTATCTATCGAGGGCGAGAAAATCGTCCGTGGAGTTTCGCTCGAAATCGAACCCGATGAGATACACGCACTTATGGGGCCGAACGGCTCCGGGAAATCAACGCTGGCCCATGCACTGATGGGCAACCCGAAATACGAGATCGACTCCGGAGAGATACTGATAGACGGAGAGGATGTAACTGAAAAAGAAACAGATGAACGCGCCCGGGAAGGGCTTTTCCTCGGATTCCAGTACCCAAGCGAGATATCCGGTGTAACGGTCGCAGAGTTCCTGAAGGAGGCCTTGAACGCCCGGCGGGAAGAACCCATACCCTCCGACGAATTCCGGGAACGGCTTCAGGACAAACTGGAACTACTGGACATGGAAGAAGACTTTGCCCGCCGATACCTGAACGACGGGTTCTCCGGCGGCGAAAAGAAGAGGACCGAGATACTACAGATGGCGGTTCTGGAACCAAGATACGCGGTTCTCGACGAGATAGACTCCGGGCTGGACATCGACGCTCTCCGTGTGGTAGCGGAAGGCATCGACACCGTCTCCGAAGACCGGGGGCTGCTGATGATAACACACTACCGCCGTATCCTTGACTACGTGGAACCCGATCACGTCCACGTGATGGTTGACGGAAAGATAGTGGAATCCGGGGGGCCGGAACTCGCACACCGGCTGGAAGAAGAGGGATACGACTGGGCCAAGGAGAAGGTCTCCGCCTGAAAGCGTAGAGGAACTAGCGGAAAGCTCTCCGCTCGGTTATAAAGGGAGCATACCCCATAATAGCCTGAGGGGAGGGAAATGAAGGACGTAGAATTCAGGTGCGTACACTGTGGAAACCAGCAAACGGTCGAGATACTGCCGTTGAAACACGCAGTCAGGACGACGAAGAAGAGGATAGATGAGGAGGCTCGCTGCTGCAAAAACCCCGAATACATGGACGATCTCGGGTTCTCACGCATGTCAGGGGAAGGCTCACTGCTCGGCTTCATGCCGAGGCTGAGGACCTGAATCCTCTTCTTCATCTCCTGCTTATTTCTTTCTCAGCTTGAGGAAAAGGTGTTCCTTCTCGTACGGATCGAGCTCCGTTTCCTCCAATATCTCGAACCTGTCCGCCAGTTTTTCCTTCACCGACTCGAATATCTCTTCCCGGGCATCCGCAGTAGATATCGAACGGGCTTTCACCGCGAAAAGACCGATACCTCCGGTTTTCAGGAATCTCTCCGCGTTCTTCAGGAATATCTCGGGCTGGTCCTTCTGGGAGATATCCTGGAAAAGGACATCCACCTCTTCAACCAAGTCGGCGTACTCCTCCGGTTTCCTGGCATCACCCAGGACAGGAGCGATGTTTTCGCGTTGCTCGGCCAGCGCCAGCAGATCTCTGGCAACACTGTCAGAGTACTCCACCGCGACGACGAGACCCTCATCCAGTATATCCGAGAAATGTGAGACCGTGGTACCTGAGGCCGCCCCGAGATACAGGACCTCCGAACCCGGTTCAAGGCCGAGGTCGACTCCCTTCATCACCGCCGCTCCAGCTTTTGAACGGGACGGTTTCCAGGCCCTGTACTCCACACCTCCTTCCTCTACCAGCGGTTCTCCGTATACTTTCTCGCCCGCCACCGCGTTCCTCGTGTAAATTTTGCCGTCTCTCCGGAAGATCCCGGGCTGTATCTGCTTCATGGACCGTTTTTATCCCGCAAATTAAATTAATCTGGCTGAAGAAACGGACTCGGACTTATAAATCTGCGGAATCTTCATTCAGAGTTATGAAACCCCAGAACGTGGTGGATGAGGACTGGGACTACCTGATAGTCCTGGACGCCTGCAGGTTCGACACATTCGAGAAGGTTTACAGCGACTACTTCGATGGAGAACTCGAGAAAAGACGTAGTAAAGGCTCATCGACCCCGGAATGGGCCGCAAAGACTTTCACCGACCACCACGACATCACCTACTTCTCGTCCAACCCGTTCATCAACAGCATCGGCATCCCGCTCAACGAGATGGAGTGGGGCTCCAGCTATGACTCCGACTGGAGGTCCACCGACCACATCGCAAATATAATAGACGTGTGGAACCTGGCCTGGGACGACGAACTGGAGACAGTGACACCGGAGGCGATGAACCGGACTGTCCGGGAAAACATGGACGAGACGGAGAAAAACGAACGCACCGTCATCCACTACATGCAGCCCCACGCACCATATATAACGCAGGGAAAGGGTCGAAAAGTGGGCAAAATCCGGAAGAGCTTCCAGGACGTGAAAGAACACGGTCACTCCGACGGCGACAGCATCCTCGACCCGGTACTGGAACCTGTCAAGCCAAAGCTGGAGCAATTCCTGGAGAAAAGCGAACTCGCCATGAAACTCGGGATGCTTATCGAACTGAACCCTGCAAGCATACTGGACCTCGGCAAACAGGGAACCCGCGACACCCTTGAGGAGTACTACGAGGAAAACCTGAGGCTCGCGATGGAGGCAGCCCGGGAGCTAGTAAAGGACCTGGACGGCAAGGTAGTCATAACCTCGGACCACGGGGAGGCGTTCGGAGAGGAAGGTGTCTGGGAGCACCACGTCGAGACCCATATACCCGCGCTTCTGGATGTACCCTGGCTAGTTGTGGAAGACGTTAAAGAAGACTAATCCTTGAGTTCCTCGTACTTATCGCGGCACTCCTCCCTCAACTCGCCGCCCTTCTCCTTGTCGCCGTAGGCATCGAGCCGGGCAGCTATAACCGCCTTGTTCGCAAGAAAACGCGCCATCTTACCTCTCTCACTGTCCGGCAGCGAGGAGATGAACTCGTGCTGGAACAGTATACCGTGTTTCGGCGGCGTACCCTCTCCACGCAGGTAACGGAAGAGGGCTTTCTCGGCTCCCAGCATCTGCACCGTGGAGGAAGGCTTCTTCGCCATGTCTTCCAGGCCGCCAGCGAGCGAAAGCAAACGGGCGGTCAGCAACGGACCCAGTAAAGCAGAGAGGTTCGGGGTCTCCTCCTCCGCCACAGACTGTATATACTCCTCAAGGTCTTCCCTGTACTCGAATTTTTTCTCTACCGTCTCCACCGTCTTCTCAAGTATCCTGTAGTCCTCCTCGAGCAGTTCGGCACCGGTCGAGTCCTCGGCCATCGAACTGAACGCATCGAGTTCATCTCTCCTCACGCCTCTGGAAAGTATGTTCACGAAATCCTCGCTGTCCCCTATCTCGTCCTCCAGCTCGGGGAAATGTATGGCGTACCAGTCCCGGAGCCGTTCCATCTCCGCGTTCAGATCGTTGTTGACCTGGTCCAGCATGTCCACCGCCTTCATCATCAGCCGGTCCCGATCCGCGGCCTGCTTAAGACTTTCCCGGGTTCTCTCTATGGCCCTGTCACGTATATCGTTCATATCTCTTCCTCCTTCAGCCCCATCAACATCATCTGGAGCTCTACCGCGCGCTCTTCACGGTCGAGCGACTCCGCGATCTCGCCGGGAGAACTGGACTGGTGATGCTGCAGTATGAAGCGCTCCTCGGAACGGGAGAAAGGACTCCACTCCCTCTGCTGTAACTCGGTGTCGCCCCTCAGAAAATCCTCCATCTCATCGTTGTCCATCTCCGTCCTGTTGTTCACCAGGAACTCGACTTCTTCAGGGTCCCAGGGCCCCGATATCTCGGAAGTGGAGTCGCGCTCCGCTTTATCGAAATTTGAAGAATTTCGTCTA
>JBDGSE010000002.1:0-28857 GCA_042217695.1 Candidatus Nanohaloarchaea archaeon
TTGTTGTTAGACATATTACCACTCTACAGGTAAACTTTAAATAGGTGGTGAGCCGTACCGAAAAGTATTAAAGGCGATTTTCTGCTTCCTCTAGAAACCGGCTAAACCGTTTTTCCGGAGGCTGTACGCCTGGTCGCCGACTATGACGTGGTCCAGCACACGGACGCCGAGTCTCTCACCCAGCTCCCGGGCCTCCCGTGTGGCCTGGAGGTCTGCCTCTGTCGGCCTCGACTTCCCCGAAGGGTGGTTGTGCGCTATTATTACTGCAGCTGCCTTCGAAACTATTCCGCGTCGGAACAGCTTTTTCAGGTCCATTTCCACCGAGTCGATGCCTCCCGTGTACTCCTCCTCCGTGATCAGGTGGTTCCCCGAGGACAGGTAGAACGTCCTCAGGCGCTCCTCTTTCAGGAACTTCATGTCTGCGACCCGGTCCATCACGTCTGCCAGGGTCTCCAGCTTCTCCTTCTCCGATTTCTTGGTGCGGAGCGCCAGTTCTCCCACTGCCTTCAACTGACCTGATTTTACCTGTGAGATGCCTTCGAAGCCCTCCAGCTGTTCGCGTTCCACCGTCGCCAGGTCGGCCAGGGCGAAACGGTTCAGTATCTCGGCGGCAAGTTCCTTCACGTTTTTTCCCGAAGTTCCAGTTCTAAGTACTATAGAGAGCAGTTCCACGTCTGAAAGATTGGAGACGCCGATATCCTCCATCTTTTCACGGGGTCGCTCTCCCTGAGGCAGGTCTTTAATCCTGTAATCCACGTTTTCCTGTTTAAATTTCTGGTATAAATAGATGGTTGCAGCGTCAGAGCTAAAAGATTTCTTTCCCGAGTCAGGGGTGTGAAAGATATCCTGGAAGACCCGGTTTTTGAAGAGGCCGCGGAACTCCTGCGGGAGTACCTTTCAAGGGAATACACTGTCCAGATCAACGGCCTCTGCTCTGTGAACTACCAGGGCCGGGCGAAGTCAAAGCTCGACCGGGGTGAACGTCTGGTGATCAAGAAACAGGACTCCGCCCTTCTCGTCCATGGGCCTGAAAACTACCAGCCGAAGAACTGGCAGCCGGAGGTCGATTCCTACAGTGTTTCTGTGGACGACGACTCGGTGGTCCTGAAGGCGGAGAGAAACGATCCGGAGGAGGTCGTGGAGATACGGTTCGAGGACATCGATCTTGTAACCGTGGACCAGCTGGTGGACAAGTCCGACCTGAAGATACGCGGCCACGAAGTGGATATACATGAATCCATCGAGGAGGACCCGGAGATAGTCGAGGAGGAACTGAAGGTCATCGAACGCGAAAGAGAGACACCGGCAGGTTTCATCGATGTTTTCGCCCGGGACTCGGAGAACCGTTACGTTGTTATCGAGGTGAAACGCAACCCGGACTACAACACCGTTCTGCAGTTACAGCGCTACGTGGACGAGATAGACGAGGAGTTCCAGGGTGAGGTCCGCGGGATACTTGTCGCACCCAAGATGACCCAGAAAGTTCTGAACTATCTGGAAGAACGCGACCTTGAATTCGTGGAGGTAGACATGGCCGAGGTCATCGCGTCCTATGAAGCGCTGGACCGGTCGCAGAAAGGGCTTGAGGACTTCGGCGCGAAGTACTCGACGTAAAAATAAAAAGAGGGAAAGTTTTCTAGAAGTCGTAGTGGATCCAGTACCGCTCGATCTGTTCGGCGTTCAGCCAGTGGACCTTGTCGTCCGCATCCACCTTTATGATGCCGTCTCCAAGGAACTCCGAGTTGTGCCTGTGGATCTCCGCCTCATCGCCGGAAGCGGTCCTTATCATGACTTCTCCGGTCTCCTCGACCTTCTCCTTGATCTTTTCGTACATAGAATTCACCTGTAGAACTGTTTCTCACGAAGAGTCAAAAAGCTGTGCCGATATTCCCTGAAACATGTGTGGGATCGCGGGCGGAGAGAAAACTGAAGAATTGCTCGAACATCTACAGCACCGCGGAGTTTCTTCAGCTGTGGAGAAAGAAGGGTTCCCGCTGGGCCACATCCTTCACCCCGTTGTCGGAGAGGTCGAACAACCTCTCCAGGGCGCGGGAACACTGGTGGCGAACTGCGAGATATACAACTGGAGGGAACTCGCCTCCGAGTACGGGTTCGATGTAAGAAACGATGCCGAACTCCTGCTGGAGATGCTGGATGAAAAAGGCGTGGACGCTCTGGAGGAACTGGACGGCATATACGCCCTTGCGTACCGGCGCGACGGCGAATTAATCCTTGCTAGAGACCTCCTCGGGGTGAACCCGGTATGGTTTTCCGAGGAGCCGTTTGCTTTCGCCTCCGAAAAACAGGCGCTCGAAAAGCAGGGGATGGAGGCCCGTGAACTTCATCCCCGCCAGGTACTGAAGTACGATACCGGGACCGGGGAACGGGAGTTTGAAAGGAGAGACTTCTTCGAGGTCAGTGTCGAAGACAGGGGGCTTGAGGAGACCGCGGAAGAGATAAAGGATCTGTTCCTGGAGGCGGTGGATAAACGGGTCCCGGATGGAGAGCTCGCCCTGCTGTTCTCCGGCGGCGTCGACTCCACCATGGTGGCGGCCGCACTGCAGGAACTCGGGAAGGACTTCACGGCCTACACCGCAGGGATACAGCATGGTAACGTTAACGCCCCGAGAGACGTGGAGTGGGCTGAAAAAGTCGCTGAACAGATGGATATAGAGCTCCGGGTCCACGAGTCAGACCTCGAGGAGGTCGAGTCCTCACTTGAAGATATCACGGGCTGGATCTCTTCCACCAGCGTAGTAAAAAACGGGGTTGCGCTGCCTTTCCATCACGCACTGATGCGAAACCCGGAGGTTTCCAGCAGCTCCGGAAACTCTGAAAGTGTTTCATCGCGGGGAGACGAAAAGGTGGTTCTCTCGGGCCTGGGCTCGGAACAGCTCTACGCCGGTTACGCCCGTATGCAGAACTACCTGAACAGGGAATGTATCTCCGGTTTAAGGTCTCTGTTCCACCGCGACCTCTACCGCGACAACGTCATCTCGTTCCGGAACGGCTACGAACTCCGGCTGCCGTTCCTCGACCAGTCCCTTGTAAAACATGCGTTGACCGTCCCGGAAGATCACAAGGTTAGGGACGACTACCGTAAATACGTGTTGAGAAAAGCGGCGGAAAAGCTTGGTGTCCCGGAGGAAGTGGCCTGGAGGAAGAAGACCGCGGCCCAGTACGGCAGCAATTTCGACAAGGCCATCGACCGGCTGGCAAAGGATGCTGGGTACAGCCACAAGCAGGAGTACCTGAACTCTTTCTACTCCCGGCCCAACAACAAACTGGTCGCGTTGAGCTCCGGCGGCAAGGACTCGAACGCCGCCCTTTATCGTGTGAAACGCAGGAACAACGAGATCTCATGTATACTTAACATGAGGAGCGAGAACCCTGACAGCTACATGTTCGATTCGAGGGAGTCGCAGACGGTGAGAAAACAGGCGGAGGAACTCGGCGTCCCGCTCATCACGCAGGAGACCGCGGGCGAGAAAGAGAAAGAGCTGGAAGACCTTGAATCAGGGTTGAGAAGGGCCGTGAACCGTTTCGATGTTGAAGGGGTTGTCGCCGGTGCGCTTGCCTCCACATACCAGCGTGACCGCGTGGAAAAAGTCGCGGAGCGCGTGGGGCTGAAAGTGTTCGCTCCACTCTGGCAGGAGGACCAGGAACGTTACATACGCTGGTTGATCCGGGAGGGCTTCGAGATAGAGATAACAGAGGTCGCGGCAAGAGGGCTCGACGAGTCCTGGGAGGGAAAAATCCTCGATGAAGGTTCTGTCGAGGAACTTATCGAGCTTTCCAGAGAATACGGTTTCAACGCGGCAGGTGAGGGAGGAGAGTATGAGACCCGGGTAACCGGGTTCCCCTCCTAGAGCACCTCGAACTGTCTCAGCAGCCCGGTTAAACCGACGAATATCAGCAGTATGCCTCCGAGCTGCGGTATCACTGAGTAGAGGCGAGGCCATACGAACGGCAGGTGGTACTGGACCACCGCGAGATCCATGACCTCGGATACCGCTATGAGGAAGAGTCCCACGACTGAAAGCGTGGAGAACTCTCTTATCGCCCCGCCGACCTCTGATTCAAGGGACTGGTGAATCCTCCACTGTTTCGCAAGGAAGTAGACCACGACTCCGATAACGGCGAACTGCATGACCCAGTCGACCGGCAGGTAACCTACTGCACTCATTCTATATCACCGAACCTCCTGAAGTATTTCTGGGTCGCCCAGAACAGCATCACGTATCCGAAGAGTTCAAAGCTGGCGACCATCGTCCTCAGGGACGGTGAGTACATGATGGGCTGGAAGATGTGGTACACTGCATGGAGTGTATGGGCGAACTGCGCCACGGTCAGGAACACGACTCCTATGAACGCCGAGGTGAATACGTGATCGGCTCCCAGCTGCCTCCACGACTTGAAGAGAGCGTAGCTCATTGCGAGAGTTACCAGGGCCAGCAGCATCGAACCAGGGATGCACAGACACGTGAGCGGAAGCAGTGCTACCATACCCCTCTTTCACCCCGGTAGTATCCTGCTGCGAGCCCAAGCAGCATCCAGCCTCCAACGGCGTAGTACATCGTCGTGGTGGACAGCACCGCCGTCACCTTGGCCAGCGCCAGGAACTTCAGGACGGAGTAGGTGAAACCTCCGGCTATGAACCCTATCGAGGGTATCATCACCGCCTTTTCTGGCCACATCGGTATATCCCAGAAGAAACCGAAGGAGAGGAATCCTCCGACCACTATCCAGATGAATGCCCACCAGGACGCCGTCTGTATGTTGCTGAGAGGTATCTTGCCTTCCACCGTCTTCTGGCTGTAGGTGCTTTCCTGCTTGGCGGGCAGGTCGTGAGCAAACCAGCCGTAGAGACCTACCAGCGTACTTACCAGCACGAAGACCGTGACGACCTTGTAAAGATTTTTCACATACTCAGTTTTTCAGACTCCTTTTTAAACCGTAGTTGACTGGGAAGTAACCTGGTTACCGGACAGTCAGGTCGCATCCTCCTCCCAGCCCTCTGTCACGATGCGTTCTTCTTCGACACCCCTGTCTTTCAGTAACTCTTCGGCGTCCACCACGGCCTGGGGCACACCACAGACGTAGAATATCCTGTCATCAAACGAGTCGAGCACTTCGGGAAGATGTTCCTGTATGTGGCCCTCTCTCCCCGACCAGGATTCATCGCTCAGCGAGTACACGACCTCGAGTTCCGGGTGCTCCGCCTCGAGCTGGTCCAGGGTCTCCTGGAAGAGCAGGTGTTCTCGTGTCTTCTCCCCGTGGAAATACCAGGCCTTCCCGGAGCCATTCTCCAGGTAGTCTTTCAGCATCACGAACATCGGGGTGGCTCCCGTGCCTGTGGATATGAAAACTGCGTCTCTGTCGTAGTCGCGGATGTAGAGGTTGCCCTCTGGTTCCTCCACCTCGACCTCATCGCCGATTTCGCGGTCGTGCATCCAGACAGAGGCATTCCCGTCCTCGTACCTTTTTATGGCGAGAGTGAACCTGTCCTCGCCGGGCAGGTTCGTCGGTGTGTACGGCCGGACAACTTCCTCCCCGTCTTTATCGAACCTTATGTGGGTGTGCTGACCCGGTTTGAAATCCCATTCATCGTTCTCCAGCCGGAGCAGGAACTGTTTTACCTCGGGCGTTATCTTTCTCCAGGATTCAAGTGTTGCGGTGTCCCAGGACATGTATTGGAATTAAATACTACATTTATCCATCTTTTGGCTCAGACCAGAAGGGCCACGAGGAATGCCACGAGTATCGAACCGGTCAGCAGCGCCTGGAACAGCCCCGAGGCCAGAACTCCCGCGGTTCCGTACACCGCTGCCTTTACACTGGATTCGTGCTCTCCCGTCCTCAGGTACTCCCGGATGAATACGGTCCCGGCGATACCGATCAGAAGCCCTGCAGGACCTGAAACAAGCATCAACAGGAAACCGGCGATAGCGGCCATCGCTGTCGTCCGGGTCGAGGCACCTCCCTGCTTCGCGGCTATCGCACCGCCGAACCAGTCCACCAGCAACGCCAGCACACCGATTCCCAGGGTTCCCGCGAGGAAAAATATTCCCGGGCGGGTAAAACCGGTGCTCCACCAGTAAAGCAGTATCCCGAGTATCGAGAAAGCGGCACCCGGCGCCATCGGCGTGAAACTGCCGATAACTCCCAAGACCAACAGGGCAACAGCCAACAGTATAAACAGGTTCATGTTATGAAAAGCCCGGTCCAGTATTAAATCAGTGATGAATTCAGAAAAGAGAGGGTTCGGTTTGAACCCTCAGATACTGTCAACTGCTATGGCAGTTGGGCCAGACGGGATTTGAACCCGCGACCACTTGGTAACTCTTCTGGACGCCTCTGACTTGAAGGCCATGCTGTTCGCATGGTGTCTTGCCGACCTCTATGAGGTCTTCTGCTCCAGAAAACCGTTTCCGGTTTTCGTAGGATGGGCGTAACCAGTTAAGAGCCAAGCGCTCTGCCAGACTGAGCTACCGGCCCTTGTAGTCGGGCTGCCGCTCATGTAGAAAACCGTTGCGGTTTTCGTACTGAGCTACCGGCCCTTCGCTGTGTTTTACTCAGGGTGAAAAACCTTTTTATAAAAAAGGAAAAAGGCTGCAGAGGATTATTCCTCTCTCACCACTACTGTGCCTGCCAGCCTGTCAAAAAGCCGCTGTCTTCGGTCGCTCGCTGCCATTGATAGCAGGGCGACCAGGTAGGCGATCCAGCTGTATGCTGCCACTCCGGGCAAGTTCCTTATAAGTGCGGAAACAGTGTCCAGGGTCTCTCCATCTTCCTGGACTACTTTTATACCCAGGATCCGTTTCCCAATGGTCTGGCCATCCCATATCGCCTCCAGGATAAAGCTGTATCCTACAAGTGCTGCGGTCGCGATTAACAGCCCGATACCGGTGAATAATCCTGCTATAGCACTTTCCGAGCCTCCAGCTGCAGCACCGATTCCGGCGAAAATGAAGATGGTTATAAAGGAGATGAATCCTATGAGGAGCAGGTCGATTATCTGTGCGCCTACCCTTGAACCGATCACATCGGTGTCCTGTCTCTCAGGCGGTCCACTGTAACCTGCCATGTACACTGTTTTAGACAGTTTTTCTAAAAAACCGTTCTTACAGGTTATATGGTTCTGTTAATCCAGAAGCTCGGTCTTCCGGACCTCCAGTTCCCGGAACGGATATATCTCGTTCGCAAGGTCTCTCATCTCCTTCTGGAGTTCGTCCATGAAGATGTTCTCCATGAACTCCTGGTAGGCCTGTTCCGAAGCGCGCTCATCTATAAGGTCGGAGAGCTCGTGTCGGACAGAACTCAGTGTTTCGCTGGAGGTCTTCCTGAGAGTTGCGCCGACCAGTTTTACCCTCACCGTTCTACCGTCATCGGTCTCGGTGTCGTGTACCAGGTCGAACCTGTCGGAGCGTTTCCTGACTATCCGGGAGACAAATTCCGAGGAGCAGGACATCCCCCGTATCTCGGAGAAGGCTTTGTTGCCCTCGACCTCTGTTACCTGGAGTTCGACGTCTACATAGTATTTGCTTGCGCCGTCCATGAGTTCGTCAAGTCCTTCCTTGACAGTTCTTCCTACAACCTGGGACTCCCTCTCTGCAGGTGTTTCTGCTATGGTGTCCACCGAGAATATGTCCGGTGCCTGTATCTCATACCAGTTTTTCTGGATAAGTGCCTTGGCCATAGTCTTCCTCGGGGGTTAAAACTTTATAAACGGTGTTCCCGGTCCTGCTTCATAACCGTTCCGCTACTTTTTCGTCGAGGAGGTCAATGAACTCCTGTTTGTGTTCCTCCGGTATCTTGGCGCCGGCGGCGATATTGTGGCCTCCGCCTTCCCCGTCCAGTTCCTGGGTGATGCCCTCGATGACCTCTCCCAGGTTGAGTCCGTTTTCCACTACCTGCTTGGTGGCGCGGGAGGAGACTTTGAGTTTGCCGCGTTCGGCTTCCGCGACCCCCATAACAACGGGTGAAGAAAAGAAACCGTTGCTCATCGTGATTGTGGTGACTGTCCCTATAAAGTTCTCGTCTATGTTGCTTCCGCCGTCTATCACGCCTATGTTCTTCTCGTAGACTACGTCCTCGTTGTCGCGGTTGTCTTCGACGTAGGACAGCGCGGAGGAGATCGCCCTCCCGTATTTATTGGATATCTTTTTCGCGAGTTCCAGGTCCTCATCCAGCAGAATCTTCACGCCTTTCTCCGGTTCGCCGAGGCGTCCGCAGGCGTTTATTATGGTGGAGAACTCGTCGATACCGTGGCCGTTTTCAAGGACGTAAACGTTTCTCAGAAGGTCTTCTACGTCGTATCCCTGCTTTATCAGCCCCTGGATTATCTTCTTTTCTTCCTGTTCGTCCAGTTCTTCCAGGGTCTTGAAGTCGCCGTTCTTTCTTATGTCGACGCCCACGGACTTGAGAAACTGGATCGCGCCGGACTCGTTGTTGGTTATCCCGTCCAGATACGGGTCGGAGGTGTACATCAGTGATTTATGGACCGGTTTCGTGGAGCGTCCGTAGAGGTCGAGTCCTTTCCGCTTGTGTATAAGGTCGTGGTCCTCCGCGTCTTCAAGGAGGTGTTCGTTCAAACCCATGAACTCGCCGTCCTGTTTCTGCATATCTCCGGTCGCGCCTATCAGCGCTATCGGCACGAGGTCGTAGTTGTCGGGGTCGACCGCCTTCGCGAGAAGGTAGGTCATGCCGGCAGCGGAAATCGCCTCCCCGCCGTCGTGCCCGAGGAAGTGAGGGTTCAGGTGGATGAATTCTTCGGAGGTCTCTCCCTCCTCAAGTTGCGGGCTGTGGTGGTCGGATACTATGACTTCTTTGCCCGCTTCTTCAACAACCAGTTCCTGTATGTCGCCGGATTTTCCCGAGCCGATGTCCACGAAGAGCAGGAGCTCCTCGTCCTCTTCCGCGAGTCTTTCGACGTCTTCACGGTAGAGCTGTTTCAGTATCTCGTACTCAAAATCTTTTCCGAGCCGTTCCAGCATCTCGTGGGCTATCGCCGTCGCGGATATGCCATCCGCGTCGTACTGCCCGATCAACCGGATCTTGCCCTCGAATCCTTCAAGCCTCTCGGCCGCTGGTTCCGCGGCCTCCAGAATATCTTTGACCATCTATGAACGACTTCTCCCTGCAGATATTTGAAGCTTCCCTACCGTTCGTAGGACCAGTCTTCCGGTATGTTTCCGTTTTCCCTGTGGTAGTTCGCCAGTCTCCGGATCTTTGCCTCTGTAAGTTCGAGGCGTCTCTCCGTCTGGAGGTCGTTCGGGTTATCGTCCAGGTGGTCTGCCATGGAATCCGCCTTTTCAAGCAGGTTCTGGAGGTCTTCCGGCATATCGTCTGCCACGCCTTCTTCCTCCAGGATATCGGTCACCTTCATCCCGGTGAGAGTCTTCACGCTCGGGATGCCGTAGGTGTCTCTCAGCTTGAGACCTATCTCGGAGGGCGAAAGTCCCTCTTCCTTCAGCTTCACGACGAGCTCCTTCACCTCTTTCTCGTCGTAGTCGGTCCACCTTGGAGCTTTTTCGGATACAGGGTTTGAAGAACCGGATTCTCCTCTTCCGTCAGAATGCATTCTCGCCATCGAACTCACCTGGAGAGCTCGGTCATTTCGAAAACCCGTGGGTTTTCTGCAAACACAGAAACTCCGTAGGCGTTTCGAGTTTTAAGCCGCGTGTCGGTCGAGGTTTTGGAAAGGTCGAAAATTTGCGATGTAGGTGTGCTTGATAGCATGTTTAATCACGTTGCCGATCCGGGAAAGCTCCCACTTGCCCGGTCTAGACTTACTGGGGGAGTAAAATCTTTTAAACTCTATTTGTAGCGGCCGCGGGACTCCACTTCCTCCAGCTGTTCAAGGACTTTCTCCGAGTCCTCGTATCTGGAGTAACCCTCAACGAATTCGTCCCAGGCCTCGTCCGCTATCTCGGGATGCGAGGACTCCAGAACCTGTTTCAGGAGATGGATGTCGACCGCCTTGTCCTCGATGCGGTGAGAACGGAAGGACAGTCCGAAGTCTATTATCCCCAGTTCGTCGCCCATTATGGCGTTGCTGGTGGTGAGGTCGCCGTGGATTATGTCCGTGGAGTGCATGTAGGCCACGTTTCTCCCGTATTCCTCCAGGTGTCCGGGCTCGATCACCTGTTTAAGAGGTTTGCCCTCGAGTTTCTCCATCGTCAGGGTGTATTCCTCCACGTTTTCTATCTCGGGCGCGGTGACGCCGTGTTTTCTTGCCTTCTTCATTATCCGGGCCTCGGTCTTCGTGCGTTCCTCCCTTATCTTTTCATCCAGTTTCGGGTGGCGGTAACCCTTCCTTTCTCGGGTTTTGACCACCTCTTCGTTGATGGTGACGGTGGCTTCGGCCCCTCTGAGTTCCATGGAGTGGAGATGGGGGAGGAACTCTGAAAAACTCTATCCTTCACGGGATTCGAGGTAGCGGCGGACCTCGAGCAGGTTTTTGCGCCTGAGCTCCTCCCTGTACTGCTCTTTCTGCATCACCCCGAGCACGTGGTCGACCAGCTGTTCAGAGGCCAGAAGTTTAGAGACTGCTACGTAGAGGGCACCGTCCTCCATCAGCTCGGAGGCTTCTTCTACATTCTCGGACCTGAGTATTATGTCCGCGTCCGTGTCCAGGTGGAGTATCCTGCGGGAGACCTTCCCGATGGGGATAGTGGAGATAATCAGTTCCGCGTCCCCGTAGCTGGCTCTTTCCCATGTCTCCAGATGCATCACGTCGCCGAAAACGTAGTTCTCCTCCTTTTTCATCGCATCCTCGACTTTTTCCGGGTCGTTCTCCACCACCAGAAACTCCTGGCCCTCCTCGTTAAGTGCCTCTGCCAGCCTCCGTCCCTGGGTGTCGTAACCTGCAAGTATGACGTGGTTCTCCATTTCCGTACCTGATTCGGAGTTCTTCATGTCCTGCCGGGTGCTGAAGAGGTCGTGGCTGGAGAGCAGACGGTAGAGCTCCTCCGCATGCCTGCTTGTGTACGAGGACGTTATCATGGTGAGGGTGGCGGCAAGTATGATGGACTGGAATATGGCCGGGTCCATCCTGCCCGCGAGGAGGCCCTGAATCGCGATTATCAGTGCGAATTCTGATACCTGGTCCAGGCTGAAACCGGTGAGGTACGCGGTCCGGGAGTCGAAGCCCTGTTCGATGAGGGAGACAGCCGTCACTACAGGTTTGAATACTGCAGTTATCACCGCCAGGAACAGGGAGGCGAGTATAACCTTCATCGACGGGATGTTTATCAATGCGCCGAGTGTCACGAAGAATATCGCGGAGAAGAAGTCCTTCAGCGAGCCGACGGTATCCAGGATTTCAAGGTTGTGCGGGAACTTTGCGACCGCGATTCCCGCGGCGAAGGAACCTACGACAAGCGAGAAACCGCCGAGTTCGGCCAGGGCCGCGAATCCTCCCAGGGTAGCCAGGCTTATCAGCATCAGGAGCTCCTGTGAGCCCTCCGCGAGTTTCGCCACGTGGTCAAAGATGTAGCGCTGGGTGAAGAGTGCGAAGGCTATCAGGCCAAAGCCGAACGCCAGGTTCTGGATTATGTTGGCCGGGCGGTAAACCGCAGAGCTGAGGGCGATGACCGCGACTATCGCGAGTATGTCCTGTATAAGCTGGGTGGACTCCGCCAGCCTTCCGTGAAGCAGGTCCATCCTGACGTCCTCGCTTATCAGCTGCAGCCCGACAATGGAAGAGCTCAACGAGGCGGCGATGCTGAAGTAGAGTGCGTTCAGGTGGCTGAAACCGAGAGCCCATGCGGTAAGGTATCCAAGCAAACCGATTGATGCGACCTGTACAGTGGTGGTTGCCTGGCTTTCCCTTGCCACGGTCTTCAGCCTTTCGGGGTCCAGTTTCAGCCCGAATATGAACACGAGGAAGGCGATACCCAGCTGGGTCAGGCCCATCACCTGGCTGCTGTCGATGAAACGTCCCACGAGGATGCCCGCAAGTATGTAGGCCGGTATCGCCGGGTGTTCGAACCGGTCCAGTATAAGCAGCAGTACCGACGAGACGACGAAGATCAGTGTGAGAGTGTGTACCAGTTCAGTCATGGTTATCCCTCCATGAAGTATAGAGCTGTGCTCGACCCGCGTAGTGGGTCATTGCGTGTGAACCGAGCGTAACCAGTTCAGTCACTGTTGCCACCCCATTCGATGCGTTCGACGTCTCTCTCGACTTCTTCCAGGAACAGGTCGCGGTCCTCCAGGTAGAGCTTGACGTACTCGCTCATCTTGTCCCCGGTCAGCACGTTCTTCTGTATAACGTAGTGAGCACCCATATCGTATAATTCGGCGGCTTGGGCCATGCTTTCCGCTCTCGCGAAGACGGTGGTGTCTCTTGGTGCGTCCTCCAGGATGTGGAGGTTTACCTCATGGTCGCTGGCGACGCAGAGCACGAAATCCGCCTTTTTCAGGTTCGCCGCCTTCCTTATCTCGCCGTGCCGGAAATCACCGTAGACGTACTCGTAACTCGAACCGGAAAGCTTCTGGGTGTTGGAGGGGTCGTTGTCCACCACGACTATCTGGTCGTATTCCTCCTCCAGTATGGAGAGACTTCTCCGGGCCATCTCGTCGTAACCGGCGACCACCACATGGTCCTCCAGATGTCTCACGTCCACGTCACTCTTCTCCTCGGAGTCTATCCTCGCCAGTAACGGCTTTAACCGCCGGTATATCTCCTCGTTATACGTGATGAGGTACGAGGAGCCTCCCATGGTTATTATCGCGACCAGGCTGAGGAAGCCGAGCACCTCCTGCGAGATAAACCCGCTGGAGACGCCTACAGCCCCGAATATCAGTGCGAACTCGCTTATCTGGCTCTTGTTGAGGCTGGCCTTGAGGGAGGTCTCCGGGGTAAACTTGGCCTGATCCACGAGGAAAAACAGTATGCCTATCTTGGCAGCCATGAATACGATGGAGGCTATCACCGCCTCCACCCAGTAACTGCTGAACGCCGAGCCCGTGATGCTCAGGCCGATGTTTATGAAGAACACGGCCATCAGGAAATCGGTCAGCGGTCTCACGCGTTCCTGCAGCTCGTGGCTGTAGGGTATCTGCGCCAGGCTTATCCCCGCGATAAAGGCGCCTATCTCCATCGATATACCGAGTTTCCCGGCCGCGGATATCAGGAGGAAGGCCCAGGCAACTCCATGCACAAAGAAGGCGTGTTCGTTGCTGGATATCTCCCGGAAAAGCCGTGGCAGGAAGTAGCGTGAGGAGAGGTAGGAAAGCCCTCCTATGACTGTTACAACTGCGGCAACCTCCAGCAGTCCTATCGCGATCCCGGAGAGGGTGGTGGCTCCTGTCGCCAGGATGGCCATCAGTACCACCACGACCAGGTCCTCCACGAGGAGTATGCCGACATCCATCTTTCCCGGGAGCGTTGAAATCTCGTCTTTGTCCGCCAGAAGCTTTACAACTACCGCTGTCGACGAATACATGGAGGCCCCGGCTATGAACAGCGATTCGATGAGGCTGAAGCCGAGGAACTGTGCCGTGAAGTACGCCACTGCTGCCACCAGGGCCATCTGGCCCGCAGCTATAAGGGCGACCGGTCTGAATATCTCCCGTATCTCGTCAAGTTTCATCTCCAGACCGATAAGGAACAGAAGGAATGCAAGCCCCAGTTCGGAGAGTAGCTCGGTTGAAGGAGTTTTCTGTACTATTGCGAGTCCAACAGGTCCGAGAACCATACCTGTTACTATGTAGGCCGTCAGCGTGGGCTGCCTGGTCTTCCGGGCGACTATACCGAGGACTGCAGCAACTATTATCGCCACTACAAAAGTTTCTGCTCCGGAGACCGCCGCCATTAATTCAGCACTTCTTCAAGGTCCTCTTTCGAGACGGGACCTCTACGATGAATAACTATCTCCGAGTTCTTAACTTCTGCGATAGTCGAGGTCTTCCTGTGTTCAAGCCGGCCGTGGTCGATGACATGGTCCGCCTCTTCCAGGAGTTCGTCCGCGATATCCTCCACAGAGTAGGAGGTCTCTTCGCCGGAGATGTTGGCCGAGGTCGCGGTCACCGGTGTCTCCGCCAGGGAACGGGCCAGCGAACTGGAGGACACACGGAAAACGAACTTCTCGTTCAGGACATCCGGCACCGGATCTTTCTTCTCTGCCACGAGTGTCAGGGGGCCGGGCATGAACTCCTCCACGATCTCTTTCTCTTCGCGGGAAAGCTCCGCGTACTCTTCGGCCTGGGACAGACTCTTCACTATCACTGTCAGCCCTTTCTCTTTCGGACGTTTTTTTGCCTCGTACACCTTTTCCACCGCTTCCTCGTTTAGTGCGTCCGCCGCGATCCCGTAAGCGGTCTCCGTGGGATAGATAACGAGTTCCCCGCTTCTTATCGATTCTCTTGCGGCCTCTAGGTCTCCCATTCTACTTCCACCTCGTCAGGCCGCCAGTCCGGCTTCTTCGCGGAATCCTCCACAGAGGTCTCATTTCCTGCCTTCAGTTCGAGGAGGCCCTGGTGGGCTATCATGACTCCGTTGTCCATGCAGTACTCTTTCGGCGGGAAGTAGGCCTCTGCGCCCCGCTCCTCTGCCATCGTCCTCACCATCTCACGCAGCCGGGAGTTCATCGCCACTCCTCCGGTAAGTAAAGCTTCTTCAGAGTCTTCCTGCGCCATCGCTCTTTCCAGTGCCTCAACGACAGCGGCAAAGGCGTGTTCCTGGAAACTGTTTGCGATCATCTCGTCATCGATATCCCCGATCTTTCTCTGGGCCTCCGTGACCAGTCCCGAGAAAGAGAAGTCCATGCCTTTTATCGGGTAGGAAAGTTCGACTATCTCGTCGGTTTTCTCCGCCAGTCTCTCGATTTCCGGGCCGCCGGGGTGCGGGTAACCCATCGAGCGGGCGAGCTTGTCCAGCGCGTTCCCAAGCGCCACGTCAAGGGTCTCACCCACTATCCGGTAACGACCCGCTCTCAAGTCAAGTATCTGGGAGTTCCCTCCGGAGAGGTAGAGCGTTGTCGGGTTCGATGCCCCGGTGGTCCTCGTGCCTATGGAAACATGTGCCACGCAGTGGTTCACCCCTCTGAGGGGCAGGTCGTGTTTCCTGGACAGGGACCGGGCCATCACTGCCCCTGTGTCAAGACACTGTGGTATCCCCGGGCCCTGGGCGAAAGCTATTCCATCGATGTCGTCCATCGGGACCTTGTCGTTTACCTCGTTTAGTAACTGTAAGGCGTTCTGGTAGTGGTGTTCCGCGGCTTTCCTTGGGTGTATGCCGCCCTCCTCGGGCTCGAACATCGACTTCCTCGACGCGAGCACTTCCTCCTCGTCCACCACACCGATTCCCAGCGTGTGTGCCGTCGACTCGATCCCCAGGACTTTCATAACTGGAAATGTTGGATGGAAGAGTTAAAAATAGGTGCAGGACGGTAAGGGTCTGGAGTTAAAACGTTTCACGAAGAATACAGGGACGTGAGCTCGATGGACATCCTCGGGGAGGACCCCGAAGATATAACTCTCTGGGTCAGGCAGAAACTGGGATCAGGTAGCTATGAGCTGCTGGAGGCGGGAAGCGGTGTGGACATGTCTCCGTTCGACGGCAGCTGGGAGGCCTACCGCGTGTTTCTCTCCGACGGGGCTGTTTCCACGGAGGACTGGGACAACACCTTCGGCGAGTACCTGATGGTGCATGTCTATGACTCCCGGGAGGACGCCGACTGGTCCAGGAAACTTCGTCTTTACGGCGGAGATTCGAGGGATTCCCGCGGATACTTTGAGAGGATTGTCAACGACTGGGATTTTATAATGGAGAAAGAAGCCGCTCCCGGCCCTGACGGTGTTAACAGGCTGGAAGTGGGCGGAAAGGAATACGTCTGGCGTTGAAAATGGCCGGGCTACTCGTGCTTCGTGTATCCGCACTTGCCGCAGCTCTTCCGGTTCTCGTGTTCCGCCAGGAAGGAGCCGCACCGGGGACACTTCTCGCCCTCGTAGCTTCCGTCCTCACTGTACTTCTCGTAGACCGCTACAGTTTCATGCTTGGCCATCGTATCTCACTCCAGCTTGTTCTCAAGCCATTCTTTCAGGGTTTTCCTGTCCTTGCCTTCTTTCTCGGCCTCTAGAGCAGCCCTGTAGTCTGGTTCCTCCATCTCCTTCAGGGCGTCCTTCGCCTCGGTGATGGTCCCGGAAACGATGTCCTCGTATTCTGCCGTTGCTCTTCCGGTGCTCTCTGTCTCCCCGGAATCTTCGATGGCTGCTTCCTCGAGGTCCTCGTCGTATTCGAACTCTGCCTGGACCTTTAACCGGGCCACGGAGTTCTTGCTGCCGAAACCTGTCAGCACATCGACTACCTCCACTTCTTCCTTGCTGACTCCGTTTTCGGCGGTGAACCGGCTCTTGACGTCTTCCTTGCTTGGAGTGGGTTCGCCCTCGTGCTCGATGTCGAGTTTTACCTCGCGCCTGTCGAGCAGCGGGTTCTCCTTCACTGATCGGATTGCTACGTTCATAGTATCTATTTCACCCTTATCGCGTATCTTCCAGGTGTCTGGATGTTCAGTTTTTCGGCTATCTCGGAGTCGTCAGGGTCGTAGATGACCACGAGTCCGCTGTAGGATTCGGAGAGATCGTTGTTCTTGCATACGGGACACTCGGTCTCGTCCTCTACAAGGCGGTGACAGTTTTTACACGCGCGTTCTACCATGTTCTACTCCTCCTCTTCCTCTTCTTCCTCGGCTTCTTCCTCGTAGAGTTCTATCCATTCCTCTTTGCCGAGTCCGGGCTGTCTCATCGTTAGGTTTATCTTGTTGGTGTCCTGCTTTTCGAGCGAGACAGCTATTATCCTTGCGGTCACCAGGTCGCCTTTTTCCAGGGAGAGCTCGTTTTCGTCCGAGACGAGCCGGGACTGGTCCTCGTCCAGGTTGACGTATTCGTCCATTATCTGGGAAACGTGGCAGAGACCGTCGAAAGGCCCTATCCGGACGAACGCCCCGAAGCTGGTGACGTCTACTACCTCCCCGAACACTACCTCGTGCATCTCCGGCTGCCATACGATGGCCTGATACTCCACATCGTAGTGCACTCCAGGGTCTTCCGGTTCTATATCTCCTCCTTCAACCTCCTGGATGTCTTCGACACCGATCACGACGCCGGTGTCCTCGAATATTTTTCCTTCTACTTCTTCTTTTAGTCCAGCCTGCACGCTGTCTTTTACCTCGTCTCCAAGGTGTTCTGGAGGTACTCTTACTGAGTCTTCAAGGGTCATTCGTTTGTACATGTTCTCTACCTCTTGGCGGGGGGAAAACGGTCGAGAGAACGAGACGCGTTCTCCTGCCCCTGTGGAACATTTAACAGGTTGACGACAATTTTTAAAACCCTACCGTAGAGCGGTTCACTGCTTCAAGGTGGTTTCCGCTCCTGATTATGACGAGTTCGCGTCCCCTGTCCAGCAGTCTCTGCTTTAACTCGCGGTCGTTTGTAGCCACCACGTAGTCTTCCGATACACGGACCACTAGGTCGTCCACATCTCCCTCGCCCTCGGTCTCCAGGACCTCGATGTCCTGGGTCTCCAGCAGGCGTTCCACGAGATCGGTGTACTTTCCGGATTCGATGCTTTTCGCCTCCTGCACCGCGTCGTCCAGCGTATACAACTCGTGTTCGGGGTACAGCCGCTCCAGTTCGTCGAACATCGGCAGGGAGAACTGGAAGGGTGCCACCAGAAAGTTGGTGTCCAGCAGGATCTTCTTCATACCGCTTAATTGGAAGGGAAATCCTAAAAACTTGGACCGGGTTAACAGCTCTATGACAAAAAATATAGGCGTATTGTGGGATGAATCCGTCCAGTCCGGGCGTGAGGAACCGTTCGAGAAAGACGCCTGGAACTCGGAGTACAGGATTTTCAGTGATATCGCGGGGAGACATGGCCTGAGGTTCTACCTTGCGGAGTACACCGAGTATGAGGAAGGTGTCCTGGGGGAGGCCTACACTGTAGAGGAGGGGGAGTGGGTCGTCGTGAACGACGTCCGTATAGAGGGTGTGTTCGACAAGTTCCTGTTCAACGAGGAGACCTTCGATCTGAAGAAGAGGATGGCCGAAGAGGTCGGCATACTTAACGACCCGGAACTCGAGAGATTATGCAAGGACAAGCTTGAGACCGCCGAAAGGTTTTCCCGGGTACCGGAGACCAGGAAGGCCACAGAGGAGAACATCACGGAGTTCCTGGAGGACGGTAAAGCGGTGGTGAAGCCCAGGTACGACTTCGGTGGTCGCGGAGTACAGATAATCGGCTCGATGGATGAACTGGAGCCGGTCGACCCCGAGAGGGCAGTGGTGCAGCGTTTCATCGATACCTCCGGCGGTATACCGGGTACAGGATACGACGGTGTCCACGACCTGAGAGCCTATGTGGTGGATGGCGAGCTGACATTCGGCCTGGTCAGGGTGCCCGAGGAGGGCCTGGTAAGCAACGTTGCGCTTGGAGGGAGCCAGTTCCTGTTCCCGGCGGAGGATTTCCGGGACGATGCGCTGGAACTGGTCGACCAGGTGAAGGAGGAGCTTTCTGTTTTCTCGCCGGCGATGTATTCCGTGGATATGGTGTATGACGAGAACGGCACGGTGTGGATAGTCGAGCTTAACTCCAAGCCGGGGCTCAGTTTTTACAGCGACCAGGAGATGAAAGAGGCGGTGTTAAAAACCGTGGAAAGGCTTTGCTCCGGACTGGAACGCATCTAGAGCTCTTCGACGTCTTCCTCCAGCATCCTGGAGGCCTCTAATCTCAGCTTCTTCGCCTGCCGGAGGTCTATCCGGGAACCGTTCTGCATCCTGCCTGATAGAGGAGAGTAACGGGAGTACTGTATACCCATCTCGTCGAGGTAGTTTCTCACCCCGGGCGATTTCAGACCCTTCTTTGACGCGTTCCGGGAGAGTTCCTTGACCCTTTCGAACTCCGGCAGCACGAGTTTTTCCCTGTCGTTCTCCCCGCCCGGCACGACCTCTTTCCGCTGTGACTCGAGGAGAATCCTCTGTACGTCCTCCACCAGTTTCAGGGTCTCGCTGGGAAGGGTGGCGTCCGGGGACCTGTACTCGACTGTGGGGAACTGGTCCCGGAGCCTTATCGGTGTCCAGATAGACCTGTCGGGGTGGTAGTGTTCCAGGAACTTTTCCTCGGGTATCCCTGCCTCCAGGGCGCCCTCCCTGAATTTTTCAAACGCGTCATTTATCCTCTGCTTCCATTCGTCCACCGAGTCGGTGTACTCCCATAGAGAGACGGATTCCGGGAACTTCGGGTCCCAGCTGTAGCGGTAGACCCAGTTCCGCATCGAGGACGCGTTGTTCCTGCCCTGGTGGTATGGTGAGGCGTTCAGAAGGGCGAATGCGGGGTCCAGAGCGGTCAAAACGTTTAACTGGTCTTTCACGTTCTCCTTCTCGAAGTGGATGTGGGTGCCGGCCCTGGCGAGTTCTCGCTCTATCTGGATGTCCTCTGGGTTGAACTTCTTCATCATCTCGAGGCGTTCGGTGTCGAGCAGTTCTATCCCGTCGTGTTTCAGGGGAGTCCCCAGCGGAACAATTTTCAGGCCGTGTTTCCGGGCGTGTTCGATGACTCGCCGTGTCTTCTGTTTTATGTCCCCCCTCAGGCCGTCGACGGTTTCATGTGGCTCGGATTTTATCTCGGCGATGCATGTCGCGAACTCCGGGGCCGCGAATTCCAGCTCGCCGGTGATAGGCTCTGCGCTGGTAAGTTCTCCAGAACGGTTGACCGTGAAGTATTCCAGTTCGATACCTTTCCTGATACAGGCCACCTCACTCTTCCCGGGCCATAGCCCTTTCGTGCAGGAACTCGACTATACCGAGGATGATGTCCTCGTCCACTATCTCGTTTATCTCCTCGCTGAGCCCGAACTGCGCCGCGTTCATCTCGAGCACAAAGATGTCGTCCTCCGACTCTATGATGTCTGCCCCGCTGATACCCGCTCCGATCGCCCTTGCCGCCCTGATGCCGGTGTCCCGCATCTCGTCTGTCAGTTCGACTTTCAACCGTTCTCCGCCGGCGCCGATGTTGGAGCGCCACTCGCCCTCGTCCGATGAGGAGCGCTGGTACGCGACGACATGGTCTCCTATCACGATGACGCGGTTGTCGGTGCCCGAGTGCTCCATGTACTCCTGCAGGCATATGTCCTGTTCGAACGCCTTCATGGTGTCCATCACGGGTTTCAGTTCGGACTCGGAGGAGGCACGCATAACTCCCTCTCCTCCTCCACCGGTTATAGTCTTCATTATTATGGGGTATCCAAGTCTTTCCGCGGCCTCGACCGCGGTATCCGGCGACAGCGTGTAAACACTGTCCGGGACGTTCAAACCGTTTTCTGCCAGGATCTTCATGGTGTAGAACTTGTTGGTCATCACCGCGAATGTGTCGTCTGAAAGCGGGGTTAGAACACCGGAGTTGTTCAGTATCTCTGCCAGGTGTTCCGCGAAGTAGACCTCCTCGTCGGAGTGTCGCAGGTAGGCCACGTCGAACTCTGTTATGTCGGTGCCCTTGTAGAGCACCTGTGTCTCCTCGGGGCCGTAGATGAATTTCAGGCCGTCCGCCGGGACCGCGAGCACCGTATCGAATATCTCTTCTGCGCGTTCTATCATCAGCTGGTGGGTGGTGGAGTACTCGCCGTACACTATAACCATTTTCATCTATTTTTCCTCCCTCAGCACGTCGGCAACGGTTTCGTAGGCGTTTTTACCCGAGAGTTCTGTGTAGAGCCCGAGGTCGGGATTGGGGTTCACGTCCTCCACCTTGTCTCCCCGGAGGAGTACCTCTGCCACGGGTGTCCCGATGGCCTTCCGTGTCTTGAGAACCGTTTCCTTCTTTTCCTGGGATACGGTATGGTACTGGAGGTTGTCGTCGGAGAACTGCCATCCCTCGGAGTTGTCCGCCAGTGATATCACGCTGTCGCCCGCTACCAGGCACCGGTACCTGTCCCCGCTCCGGAGTTCCTGGAAGAGCACGAACTGGTTGCCGCGGTCGATGCCCTCGGCGAATTCCTGTATCTCCTCCACGGTCTCCAGGCGGGTCTTTTCGGTCTCCACGGATTCGTCGAACTTTCGGGCCACGAGAGGACCCTTTATGTGCCGTTCGATATTACGGGAGGCCTTTTCCGTGGCCACTACCGCGGTCTTCGGCGCCGGCACGTCTTTCTCGTGTAATACGTGGTAGAGGTAGTTCTTCTTCGACATTATGAAGAATCCTGTCGAGGGATAGTTCAGCCGGACACCCATCTCCTCTATCATCTCGAGGGCGACCCGTCCGAAAAGTGCGTTCTCGGTTGGTATCTCCGCGAAGACGGCGTCGTATTCTGAAACCGAGCTGCCGTTGAACTTGACGTCTGCCTCCCCGTCGATTACTTCTGGAGCCAGCGCCTCTATATCTATGTGCTCGGTGTCGTCGAACAGCGAATCGAACTCCGGGTGTTCGCTACCCGTTATGGTGAGAAGCTTCATTTTTTGTGGTACCTCGGGCTTAATGCCTTTGGAACTCTACGTAGTCAACGGGTTTACCAGCTGTTAAATGCGTTACGGTACTATCCCTCATCCTCTTCTTCCCCCTCAGGATGCCATACGCGGGTTATCTTGTCGTTTCCGCGCCACTCCTCAACGTACTTGTTCATGGACGAGGGCATGGCGTCCTTCAGTATCCTTCCCTGCCGCAGGATCTTCCTGAGCCGGGCCTCCAGGGTCTTTGAAAGCTCGTCGTAGTAGTTCTTGTCGGCGTATATCAGGTCGTTCTTGATACGCCAGTAAGCGGTTGTGCCCTTCGGTGCCGCGACGATGTATCCCCGGGAGTGATCGAACTCCGCCATCGCGTCCAGGAGCCGTTCCTTGTCGATGTAGTACACGCCGCCTTTCGTGCCGCTGGGATCCATGACGAGGATTTCGTTGCCCTCGACTCCTACCGCGAGGACGAAGTGGCCGGCGTTCGCATCAGGGAATATCTCCGGCTTGTAGAAGTTGGGTACTATCAGGGCGCCGTCGTTGAACCAGGCCTTGAACTCGTCTCCCAGGTCGGAGACCTTGTCGTACTCCACGAATGCGGCCCTGACATCGTTGTTGGTGAGTTCCTCGACCGATTCCATGAGTCCTTCTACCTCGGTGCCCTCCTCTTCCGTGGTGCCGGCCGCGTCGCCTATCTCGTCCTGGCTGTACCTGTAGCCAAAGATCTCCAGCGCCATCTCCATCGAGGCCGGGCCGCAGTACGCCGGGTGCTGGGCCACGAAGTACGAGGTTATGTCCTCCAGTGTCTCGAGGTCGCTCTTGGTTCTCTTCAGCTTTATCGACGACTTCATTATCTCTCTGTTGGGCGTTAACAGCGTGTACCCCGAGTTCGTGTCCACCGCTGTTGAAAACATCGTCACCTCTCTTATCTCGCCGGGCTCATCCTGTATGTTCACCTCTTCGCCCGGACGGACCATCCGCGAGTTCTTCAGGTATATCCCTGCGGCAAAGTTCTGGAACAGGTCCTTGAAGCCGTAGAAGAGGAGTCCGGCCACCAGGAATGCTATAGCCCATGAAGAAGCGTTTATCAACTGGTTTATTATCGTCTGGCCTATGCCGAGCTGGTCCAGCATTATCTGGAGCAGTATAAGATACAGGAAAGCCTTTATTATGCCTGATATCAGGTTGAAGGCCTGGGATGAAAGTCCTGCCTCCCGGAAGTAGTTTTTGATGCCTATAGTATTGAGGAAGTCCAGGGTTACCTTGGCGAACACGTTTATCGTTATAACGCCGAGTATACCTATCAGGAAGACCGACAGCAGCCGCGGGATGAACTCTGTAACCCGGAGGTAGAGCTGTTCGGTTAACGCCGAGTTGAGGTAGAACAGCGCCATCGCTATGACGCCGGCGTCCATGAGGTACGATGCGTACTGTATGCGTTCCTCTTTCCGGGTTACGTCCTTCTTGGTGGCGGATTCCCTGGCCAGCGAGATCCTTCTCAGAACGAGACTGGTCACCTTTACGGATAGATGGCCGGCTACCAGTATGAACAGGGTTACAAGCAGTCTCACGGTCGTGTTCTCCTGCAGCACGAAGTTCAGCAGAGAATTCAGGAGGCCGGCCATAACTACCTAATCTCGCTCGCTATTATAAAAACCTGCGTTAATCCGTGGATTTGATCCTGCCGTGGCCGATAAGACGCCAGCGAGACCCTATCTGCCGTGAGATGGCCACGCGGTCTCCCTCTTCCGCACAGACAGGGACTTTCAGGTCCAGTTTCACGTTTTTACCGGCCTGTGTGACTATCCCCGCGGACTTGTTGGTTCCAACGTTCAGCATCAGGGCCTCGTTCTGCTTGATGTTCTCGATCTCATCCTCGTTCTCGGCGCCCACGAGCCGTTCCATCAGGTTGGCCTCTATCGTCAGGCTGTCCGTTACAGGAGGGAGGTCCTCTTTCTTTCCGAGCACGTTGCCAGAGAGGCCGTCGGACTTGGTCAGCGCCGGGTCCAGAGAGGTCTCCACGGCGAGAAGACCGCCCGGTTTACCGGTGTCCACAGGTTTCTGGCCCTGCATGATGGACTCTACTTCGGTTGTGATGGGCTCCCATTTGTCCTCTCCTGTCCTTACACCGGGCCGGATCTCGACCTCGTCTCCGACGTCGAGTTCTCCCTGGACGAGACTTCCCCCGACAACGCCTCCCCGCAGGTCTTCTGCCCCGGTCCCCGGCTTGTTTATGTCGAACGAACGTGCAACCAGCATCCGTGGTTCTCCGTCGGGTCTCTCCGGGGTCGGGAGGTTTTCATCGATGGCCTCAAGTAAAAGGTCTATATTGACGTTGTGCTGGGCAGATACAGGTATGACGGGTGCGTCTTCCGCGACCGTTCCCTCTGTAAACTCCTTTATCTGTTCGTAGTTCTCCCTGGCTGTTTCCTCGTCGACAAGGTCTATCTTGTTCTGCACGATAACTATGTTTTCGACCCCGATGATATCCAGTGCGGCCAGGTGTTCACGGGTCTGGGGCTGCGGACACTCCTCGTTTGCAGCTATGACCAGTATCGCGCCGTCCATAATCGCGGCTCCTGAAAGAACATTGGCCATCAGTGTTTCGTGTCCTGGGGCGTCTACCAGCGAGAGTGTCCGTACCTCATCGCCGTTTCCCTCGACGTTGAGTTCGCCGCTGTCGTCCTCGTAGTATGTGACATCGGCGTATCCGATCCTTATCGTTATACCTTTCTTCAGCTCCTCGCTGTGTTCGTCGGTCCATTTTCCGGATAGAGCGCGTGTCAGTGTTGTCTTTCCATGGTCGACGTGGCCGACCAGTCCTATGTTTACTTCAGGTACCCCTTCGCTCATAACAAATCATCCTCGGAAACTGTTATAGGTTTAGTCCTGTGAGGCACGGAAATCCTGTACATCCGGTCGCTGACCGCGATACTTCTCAGCGTCATCCTTTCCTCGATTTCCGCGGGTTCGCTGCCGTACTCCACGGGTTCGTCCTCCATGTACTGGAAACCGAGGGATGCGTCCGTCCAGTCCTTTAATTCGCTGTCCTCAAGTACCCGGGATGCCTCTTCTACAGGGCCGAGAGCCTTCTCCAGCTGGTCTAGCGCTGCCGTGGTATAGTACTCGGTTACCAGGCCCATTGGAGGAGCTATTCTTCTTCCTGGAGCAGTTCTTCCACGGTTTTGCTGCCTTCCTCCACTACAGAGGTGTTCAGCTGCTGTATCTCGCCTGAGACGGTGTTCCCGCGGACGGATTTCCTTCTCCTCATGCCGTCCTCTGACCCGTTGAAACCGGCCCCCTCTTCCAGGAGCACACGTTTCCTCTCCGAACCCTCGATGGAGGGCCTCATCGGGAAACCGTCCTCGTCGCTTCCACCCGTGATCTCCAGGGTGTAGCCGTCGAGTCCGATTATCCCGCCGTCGAATTCTTCACCGATTTTCTTTCCGATCAACTGGGTAGAATCTTCGACCTCCTTCTGGAAGGTCTCCCCGTCCTGCGTTCCGATTGTAACTTCCATTATCCGAAAACCTCCGTGGTTTCCTGGTAAGCCAGAAATCCTGTTAATTTCGTCATAGTTTCCACCTGCTCAGCTATAGGACCGAGCAATTCGGTATTGTTCAGAAAACTTTTTCAATACTGACACGCTGTCAGGTATTTTTATTCGATTGTAACCCAGTTGAGAGTTATGAGAGGTTCGGTGACTTCGCGGCTGGTCGGCCGCCTTTTACAGGTCTACTCTGTCCTGGTGGCTGCCCCGCTCTTCATCGCCGTTTACTACGGCGAGACCATGAGCACGGTCTCGGGGTTCGCTATAGCCGCAGCGACCTCTCTTTTCGCGGGCTACGCCCTCTGGTACCTGGGCGAACCAGAGGAACCCTCCACGCAGGAAGCCCTGTTTGCCACCGTCTTCGGATGGTTCCTCGCGGTTGCGATAGGGGCCATCCCGCTGCTAAAGTTCATGCCGGTTGTCGACGCGTTTTTCGAGGCTGCGGCAGGTTTGACCACTACGGGGATATCGATGCTGCTGGCGCCCGGATCGCTGCCTCACTCCATACTCTTCTGGCGCGCCCTTATGCAGTGGGTGGGAGGTCTCGGTATACTGACCTTCTTCATAGCGATAATCCGGGAATCAGGCGGTATATCCAGGAGGCTGTTCTCGGCCGAGGCCCATAAGACAGATCCTGGTTCGATAAGGCCTTCCCTCAGGAAATCGGTTATAGATCTCTGGAGGGTCTACGGGTTCCTGACCGTGGTGATAATGACCGTCTACATCGCGCTCGGCATGCCTGTGTTCGACTCGGTGGCCCACGCATTCACCGTGCTCTCCACGGGTGGTTTCTCCACAGTGGGGGCATCCATCGCAGGATTCAACTCCATGGCTATCGAGGCCGTGACGGTACTTTTCATGTTCATAGGTGGTGTAAACTTTGTTTTGCTTTACAGGTTTCTCCGGGCCGACCCGCGTCCACTCTTCAAAAACTCCGAGTTCAGGCTCTACCTACAGATATTTGCGCTCCTGACCGCGGTAAACTTTGCAGATATCGTCTCGCGCTACGGTATACAGGAGGGCCTACTGAACGCTGCTTTCCAGTCCGCCACCCTGATCTCCTCGACAGGTTACAGCAATATGTCCATAACCGCTTTCTCGCTTCCCCTGCTCTCGATTTTCCTCGGGGTGATGTTCATCGGTGGTTCCCTTGGTTCGACCGCGGGAGGTCTCAAGATTTTCCGTCTCAAGACCATGATAGAGCTGCTGAAGACCCGGATAAAGGCTTATTCGCTGCCTGAGACCGCGGTGAATGAGGTAAAGATCGATGGAGAGATACTGTCCCGGTCTGCGGTCAGGACGATCTCGGTACTGTTCTTCACATGGCTTGCCGTGGTGTTCGCCGGGACAGTTTTCACGGTTTTCGCGGACAGCCTGACATTTTTCCAGGCTCTTTCCGGGGTTCTGTCCTCGGCGGGCAACATGGGTCCCGTGTACATGAGCGGCGAACAGCTGGTGGGTCTGTCCGCTGCCACGAAACTGGTGTGGCTGGTGGTGATGATAGCCGGTCGCCTCGAGATGCTGCCGTTACTGGCATTATTTAATACAGGGATTCTCAAAAACAACTAGAGATGTATGTCGTCATAATCGGGATAAACACTCTGTCCAGAAGGCTTGTAGACCGGCTGGAAGGCAGGCATGATGTGGTGGTGGTCGACGAGGACGAGGACAAGTGCAAGAGACTGTATTCCTCGACCGGGGCCACCGTCATAAACAAGTCGCCGACCACTCTGTCCGCCCTGGAAGATGCAGGGATAACATCGGCGGATGCTTTGATCGCCACATTGAAGGACGACAACCAGAACATGGTCGTATCGTCCCTCGGGAAAAAGTATGGCGTGCCCAAGGTGATAGCGCGATTAGAGGACGACGAATACTTCGAGGCATTCCAGATAATAGGCGCGGAGACCATCGGCCACACAGACATACTTCTATCCGAGTTCCTCTCTGCGGTGGAACACCCGTACCTGGTTAAGCTGGCGAACCTTTCCAACGGCCGGCAGATACTGAAGGCGTCGATAGAAGAGGATTCCCGCCTCGTCGACAAGTCGGTCGGCGCGATAAAGGAGGAGGACACCTTCCCTGAAGAGTTCGAGATCGTCTCTGTTATACAGGACGAGGAGACCTACGTCGGAGAACTCAACCTCAAGGTCGAAGAGGGCACAGAACTTGTGCTGATAGGGCCGGAGGAAGAGAAAGGCCGGCTGGACCACTTCTTCCAGAACCAGTGAACGATGGAGGCAAGATATTTTTCTTCTTTCCACCAAAACAGTAGAGTGTGACAGCGATAGTCTGGATCCGGCGCTCGATGAGAGAACATGACAACACCGCGCTGGTGGAGGCCTCGAGAGCTCACGACAGGATAATCCCTGTGTACATCATCGACGAGGACTACTTCTCGAAGCAGACGCTGGGATATCCCCGGGTAAAGTTCTGGCATGACTCGCTTGCCGAATTCAGGGAGTCGATGGAGGAGAAGGACAGGGATCTTGTCGTGCGGAAGGGTAAACCGGTGGACGAACTGGAGAAAATCATCGAGGAGACCGGGGCCGATGAACTCTACTTCAACAGAGATTACTCGCCGTACGCCAGGGATAGAGACCACGAAGCGAGGAAGCTAGATGCGGAGGTCAGGGAACTCAAGGACCTCGTGATGTTCGACCGGAAAGAGATAACCACGAACAAGGGCGGGGCCTACCAGGTCTACAGTTACTACCGCGACAAATGGTTCGACAGGGAAAAACCCCGTCCGGCGAACCCGGGGAAATACGGTACACCGGACATAGAGTCCAGCGAGATCCCCTCTGTGGAGGAACTCGGGTACGACAGGCCGGAAAATCTTGAATGGACCTGGGAGCCCGGCAGGGAAGGAGGGAAAAAGAGACTGGAACAGTTCAGGGAAAAGATATCGGAGTACGACGAAGACAGGGACTACCCCGCGAAAGACGCGACATCGAAGCTATCTCCCCACCTCAAGTTTGGGACAATATCCGTCAGAGAGGCGTTCTGGGCTGCTGAAGGCATGAAGGCCCGTGGGGCCTCTGGGGAAGGCGTCCGGGTCTGGCAGGAGGAGCTGGCCTGGAGAGACTTCTACTTCCAGCTACTCTGGCACTTCCCCCGCACGGTCGAGGAACCTTTCCAGGAACAGTACTCCAGCATCGAATGGGGCTGCCCGGAGGAAAACTGGCAGAGATTTATCCAGGGAAAGACAGGTTTCCCGTTCATCGACGCCGGGATGCGCCAGTTGAGAGACACGGGCTGGATGCACAACCGTTTGAGGATGGCCGCCACCAGCTTCGCCGCGAAAGACCTGAAGATCGACTGGAGAAAACTCCACGGATACTACTCCAGGATGTTCGTCGACGCCGAACTCGCCTCTATGATCGGCGGCATCCAGTGGGCCTACTCCATCGGAACCGATGCACAGCCCTACTTCCGCGTCTTCAACCCGTGGACCCAGGGCGAGAAATGGGATCCCGACGGAGAATACATCCGGGAACACGTTCCCGAGTTGAGAGACGTTCCCGACGAATACATTCACCGACCCCAGGAAATGCCCTCCCAGGTTCAAGAAGAGACCGGGGTCAGGATCGGAGAGGACTACCCCGAACCGTTGGTGGACCACGCGGAGGAAAGAGAGTCCGCCATAAAGATGTTTGAAAACGCGCGCGAATAGCCAAAAACTATTAACCCCGGCAGAGACTCAATAAAAACTAGAGGAAACCCAGTTACAGTTACTTAAACATTCGACTCGTTAATACAACTATATACTTCGGTCGCGGTGGTAAACATCAGGAACTCCCATACTTCCAAGCTAGCAATACTGGCCGTCCTCACACTTCTAACCCTCGGAACCGTTTCGG
>JBDGSE010000020.1:0-26200 GCA_042217695.1 Candidatus Nanohaloarchaea archaeon
GGATGGATGCTTCTCGTTGTAGCTATCGTAGGAGGAGCAATTTTCGCAACCGTCCAGGGTCAGTGCCAGTCGACGACTTCCGGATTCTCCGGAACTGATGTTCGAGTAGTCGACTTCGGAGCCACTACGAACGGCAATCTGAAAATACAGCTAAGGAACGGTGCAGCAAGTCCTATCGAAGTCACCAACGTTTCCATCGCCAGATCCGAAGTCGGAACATTCGTGGATAGCACCAATGTCGTTGAAATGGGCGTAGGAGCAGATAATTCAGTAACTCTCACGCCTTCTAACGGTCAATTCACGAACGTCGATGGATGTAACACGTTTGACCTTGACATCACCTACAACATCACGGGCGGACTCACCAACCAGCACATCGCCGGAACTCTGACTTCAAGTATCGCAGTTCAATAAGTTCCGCCTTACCATCTTTTTCTTTTCTCTTAACGCCTAGCCACAGGCATACTTTTTTCTCAAGAATAACTGTTTCAGTCGTTCAACGCGTTCAGGTTCCAGTGGTCGACATGGTACTGGTCTAACCGGAACCATTCGTAGTAAACCGAGTTGCCTCCACCGGTTGTAACGCCGTCGATGGAGACCGCGGGGCCGTAGGCCGCCGAGCTGTTGAAGTAGACGTAGTCGACGTTGGAAACGTCCTCGCCCGCGTCCGGTGCTTCGGTCTCGTTCACCAGGCTGACCAGTCCTGTCGCACCCGTGCCGACCAGTCTGTTCTGCAGCCGGTCGAGGAAACCGGGGCCGTTTAAAGGTCCGGATGAAACCATGTAGCAGCTGTTTTCCAGCATGTAGCGGAATCTGGAGTTCCAGACCTCGTTCTCGTCAAGTATAAGCGATTCGTTATCCTGTATCTCGGAGATGGAACCCGTGCCGATAACGTAGTTGTCGTTGTAGTCGCCGGGGTTCGCCACCGTGTCCGCCGCCACGACACCTGTGAACTGCTGTGTGCTGTCCGGATTGTACTGTGCGAGGTCTGATGTCACAAGTACCGAGGACTGGAAATCGTTGACACGGGAGATGTTTGGTTCGACGTATGCCTCTCCCCAGACCGTGGAACCTGATGAAACCGTCCCAGTGTATAGCTGTTCTGCGGGGCGGGAGAAACCGCATCGGGAGAAGAAGTGGCCGTAGGTGTCCGCGGTCTGGATCCTTATCATCGGGTCCTCCAGGCCGGTTATCGAAGAGCTCTTTGTGGAGTGAAAGGTCTCGTTGAAGGCGGCACGGGTCCTCGGGTCTTCAAGCCGGGCCCACATCGCCAGTTCCGAAGAGATTACGAACTCGGTTTTCTTGGAGAAGTTGGCGCTCACGAATCTTATCCTCAGCCTGTAATCGGATCTCCTGGACAGGTTCCTGACCCGTCCAGCCCAGTTCTCCATGGATGCGTTCACCATGTACGGCAGTTCCTGGCCGTTCACAGAGGCGTTCACCATTATACTTGCAAGCTGTTCTTCGGGGTTTTCCAGCGGCTGCTGGGTGTTTATTATGTAGTTCGTGGCCTCTCCCAGGGTGCGGTCAAAGGCGATGTCGTGGGCCCGTCTCATGTCCTCTCCGATACCATCCAGGTAGAATGCTGCCTGGCCGATGAGAGCGGCATCCCCTCCTGTCCCCAGGCTGTATCCCTGGAACGGCATTATCGCCAGCATCATGAGTATGCCGGAGGCGGCCAGTGCAAACGTGGTGTAGGCCATGCCCTTATTCATTCCACACCACCAGCGTCACCTGTGAGGGACCCCACAGTTTTCTCTGGCCTCCGATCGCAACGGTCGAGGCGGCGATGTCCGTGGCTGTTATCAGAGAGCCCAGTTTCTCCTTCAACCGTTCCCTGGCGTCCTGTCTGGCCGCTGCCGCGGTGGGAAACACGTCCCCGTATCCAACACGTGTCGGGGCCTCGATCTTGTACTCGAAGAGGGTGTAACGCAGGAACTCCGCCTGCGATCCGGGATCGCTGAGCCTTATCATGTTTGACTTGTTGAAGTCGAAGGCGGTCGGATTCAGTGCCACCAGGGTCGGGGTGGCGCCAACCTCGGAGGCGTTGAAAACGGTCTCGTAGCCCTCCCCGGCGGGCTTGACCTCGACCGCTGGCTGCTCGCTGTAGAACTGTGAGAGGTAGAGGTTGATCTCCGACACGTTAGAGTATTCGATGGTGGCGTTGTAAGTCTTGGGATTCGTGTTCGCACCGCCCAGCTCCACTGCAGTCCTTGCCTCGTACGTGTTGAAAGAGAGTTCCTGCGGTTCACGGTACCACACCGTTATGTGTGAGGCGTTATCTCCGGTCGAGCCTCCCAGAAGCCGTGTCTCCCTGCCGCCCCAGAACAGGTCCTGACCGTTGTGGGATGCGTATACCGTCATTATATTGCTGCCGGCCTCGGTCTCGGCAGTCAGATTCAGCTGTTTCCTGTAGTCGCCACGGGCGCACTCTGCCAGCACCTCCTGGCCGTTGTAGAGCATCCTTGCATCCCATCCCAGCGGCCCGCATCCGTTATCCAGCTCGTTTATCTTCAGGGTCGCGGTGGCGTTGACTATCTCCGCATCGGTGGGCACGGAGAACTCTTCCACGTTGAAAAGGCCGGAGTCACCGCTTCTTACATGAGTTGTCACGGTCTTCATCTCGATCCTTTTGCGTTTCAACTGCTTCACGGATTTGTCCGGGACCCGCTGGTATCTCACGGTCAGGCGGGTGCCGGGATAGAGCCGTGTCCTCCTGCCTGCCCGGGGGTCCTCCATCTGGATGTAGACCTCGTTGAGGCCGGGATCTATCTCTGCGGTGACGTCCAGCCGGTAGTACGTCAGGTCGCCGCTGCTGTAGAGCGCCGCGCTATCCGGCCAGCTTACTCTCTCCCCGTTTATCCTCAGCGTACGGAACTGCTGGCTGGGTCCCTCGGAAAGAGCTATGTCGAGGGTGGCATGGCCAATGGAGTCCGCGTTCACGGTGAACTGTTTCCGGACCTCGAACGTGTTGGGGTTTCTCCCACGACCTCCGCCGGATACAAGGGTTCCTGCAGGCGAGAAAGGTATCACCTGTGTCACGTTGCTTATCGCTCCCAGTACCTTGGCCCTCGCCCTGTAACCTGAAAGGGTGGCGTTCAGCTTGAACCCGGAGACGAGTGTTGAAACCGAGGACACAGCCCCGCTGTCGGGACTCCCTGTAGAGTATATAGTGTATGTCTTGCCGGACTCGTAGACGTTCAGCCGGTACTGCCTGGTGGAGAACTTGCTGTTGAAGTACCGTCGCACGGATTCCCGGGCGTAGTTGAGTTCGCCGGAGGCCCACAGGTAGGTAACTCCCTCCAGGATGGTCTTGTCGAGGTCCTCCCGGGTGAAAACCGTCTCGCTGACCAGTTCCTGCCGGAACTCCGGAGTATAGAACGAGAAGTCGCGGGCGGAGGCCATCTTTATCACGTCCCGGCTTTTCTGGGTTGTCGCCTCAAAACGGTTCTTCTTGTAGGAGAAATCTGCACTGGCCATACTGGAGGCCTGGCTCGCCAGTAGAAACGTTGCAGACATCACCATCAGCGCTATCATCGCGTCGAAAGAAAAGTAGAAGCCCTTCCTCATTCTCTCCACACCACATACCTCATGGTAGCGGGTTTCAGGGTTCCAGAGACATTTACCAGGACCTCTCTCTCCACCGGGACGATCGTGGAGGCGTTGGAGTAAGATCTGCCGTAGACTGCGGGCTCGCCATCTATCTGGATCGGGTTGCCGGAGTGCAGGAACACGAGATAGAAGTTCCGTACCCTCAGCAGACGCCGTTTTTCCTGGTAGCTGAGGGAACCAAAGGCGGATATCTTCTCCGCGCTGAGCACGTTGTCGTCCGTGGCAAATCCGGGTATCCTGACGTTTTCCGCGTCCCAGTTCGCCGGGTATCCCGGTGTGGAAACCAGGAAAGTGGTGGTCCTGACCGCGTCCTCTCGCATCTCCTTCACCGCATCAAAACGGGTCTGGCTCGACATCACCGTGTTCCAGGGCGCCAGGAACAGCCCTATCACCAGGGTGAACAGCGCCAGGCTCGCCAGGAAATCCGGTTCGAACACCTGGCCCTTACCGGATGATATAGACGGAGCCATTGTTGAGCACCTTGTAACTGGTAGTTCCTCTGGATTTTAACCTCAGGGTCCGGCCACGGTAGAGCGTGGGCTCTGTAACGAACCCCTCCCCCCAGGCAAGGTATACCGTGTTGTTCCTCACCGTTACGTTGTAGTTTCTACCTCCTATGGCTGTTGGCAGGAAAAACCTCCTGGAGTAGCCGTCACCCTGTACAAGAGCCATCTCGGCCTGGAAGGCCACGTTCTCCGCTATATCTCTCGCGGTCTGGTAGTTATGGTACTGCACGGCTCTCGACTGTTTCTTCGCCACGAAACCCATCATTATCGCAAGCAAGAGCATCGAGAACCCGACAAGAGTCATGAATTCTATGGCGACCTGTCCCTTTCTCATGATACCACCGATATGTTTACCTGGCCGTTCCAGGCCCGGACCGAGAGCCTTGAAGTCTGTTCCGGCAGGCCTCCAGGGGCCGATACATTTGTGTCAAACACCTGGGAAAGATTGGTGTGACCGGCCTGTGTCCTTACAGTGTAGACCACGGCACGGTCCTCCACCACCGTCGCTTTCACAACGTTGTCCGGCACCCGGAACAGAAACGTGAGCCGGGCCGGTTCCCCCGAGGCACTTACCATCTGAACGCCGGACTCGAGCTTGTCCAGAGAGTTCTCCATCATGATAAGCCGGGAGTTCTGCTGCACGTTCACCACGGCCTGCTGCGCACTCATTATGAACGGCGCAGAAATCATCAGGGCTAGTCCGACAACACTCAGGAATTCTATAGATGACTGTGCTTTTCTCAGGGACACGTTCAAGAGTTGTAAGTCCTCCTTAAAATCATCTCGGGAGCTATATCGCCACTGCCCGAGCACAACACTCTTTTTATATGGGAGCCCGTGGAAAAATCTTACATGACCAATGTCCTCTGGTTCGAAAATATAACCGCCGACGACACCGGTAAAGTTGGCGGTAAAAGCGCCAATCTCGGAGAACTCCAAAACGAAGTAGATGTGCCTGTCCTGCCCGGTTTTGCAACGACCGCTGACGCATACGACCGGTTCATCAAGGAGACAGACCTGAAGGATAAGATCGAGCGACTGCTCGATGGTCTTGACACGGACGATGTAAACGATTTACAGAGGAGAGGCGAACAGATACGCTCCCATATAAAGGAGGCCGACATGCCAGAAGACCTGCGAAACGATTTCATAGAGTCGTACCACGAACTGGCGGAGAAACTCGATGTGGAGGAGCCCAAGGTCGCGGTGCGTTCATCTGCAACCGCTGAAGACTTACCCGGGGCAAGTTTCGCGGGACAGCAGGAGACATACCTGAACGTCTCCGGCGACCAGGAACTGATCGAGTCCGTGAAGAAATGCTTTGCATCGCTTTTCACAAACAGGGCTATAAGCTACAGAGAGGATAAGGGCTTCAACCACTTCGACATCAAGTTGAGCGCGGTCGTGCAGAAGATGGGCCGCTCCGATATCGGTGCCGCTGGAGTCATGTTCACAATAGACCCGGACTCCGGTTTCGAGAACGTGGTCACCATAAACGGCAGCTACGGCCTCGGGGAATACGTGGTCCTGGGAGAGGTCAACCCGGACGAGTTCACCGTGTTCAAGGAGAACTTCGGCATAATAGAGAAGGAGGTCGGCGACAAGGAGGTTAAACTGGTACGGAGCGACGACCCTGACAAGGACAACGAGGAGGTAGAGGTGCCTCCAGAGGAACGGGAACAGTTCTGTATCACCGACAACCAGGTAAAAGAGCTGGCGAAGTACGCCGTAAGGATAGAGGAGCACTACGGCAAACCGATGGACATCGAATGGGTGCTCGACGGCCAGACGAAAGAACTTTACATAGTCCAGGCCCGGCCCGAGACGGTGCAGTCCGAGAAAGACCATGACGTTATCAAAAACTACAAGCTGAACGAGGAGTCAGAGGTTCTGCTGGAAGGCTCGGCCATCGGCTCCAAGATCGGGAAAGGCAAGGCACACGTCCTTGACTCGCCGAAACAGATAGACCAGTTCGAGGATGACCAGGTGCTTGTAACCGACATGACAGACCCGGACTGGGAGCCCATAATGAAGAAGGCCGGCGCTATAATAACCAACAAGGGTGGACGCACCTCACACGCCGCGATAGTTTCCCGCGAACTCGGGGTTCCCGCGGTCATCGGCACGGAAAACGCCACCTCCAAACTGAGCAACAAGCAGGAGGTAACTGTTGACGGTTCCTCCTCGACAGGAAAGGTTTGGGACGGGGAACTCGAGTTCGAGGTCGAGGAACACCACCTGGACGAGATACCGGAGACAGAGACCGATGTACAGGTCAACATAGGAGAGCCTTCAGAGGTCTTCAACCTGGCTCAGCTCCCTGTAGACGGCGTAGGCCTCGCCCGCGAAGAGTTCATAATCTCCTCGCATGTCGGCGTACACCCATTGAAGCTTATCGAGGAGGACCGTGAGGACGAGTACGTCGAGGCCCTGAGAAGCGGTATAGGAAAGATAGGTGCCGCGTTCTACCCTGACCAGGTCGTCGTAAGGCTCTCGGACTTCAAGTCCGACGAGTACGCGGAACTCAAGGGCGGCGAGGACTATGAACCGGACGAGGCAAACCCGATGCTCGGTTTCCGAGGCGCCTCAAGGTACTACGACGAACAGTTCTCGAAGGCCTTCGAACTGGAATGCAAGGCGTTACGACAGGCGATAGACGAGCTGGAGCTCGACAACCTGACGATAATGGTGCCCTTCACCCGGACCGTCGAGGAAGGCAAGAACGTCCGCGCCAGGATGAAGGAGTACGGCCTGGACCAGGGAGACATCGACGTCTACGTCATGGCCGAGATACCCTCCAACATCATAAGGGCGGAAGAGTACGCAGAGGTCTTCGACGGTTTCTCAATCGGCACGAACGATCTCACCCAGCTGACTCTGGGGGTCGACAGGAACTCCGACAAACTGAAGGAACTGTTCGACGAGCGAGACCCCGCGGTGAAGGACTCCGTCCGGAGACTGATCGACCGGGCCCACCGGAAAGACACGCACGTAGGTATCTGTGGCGACGCGCCTTCAACCCACGAGGGATACGCCGATTTCCTTGTGGACGCGGACATCGACGCGATATCGGTTTCACCGGACGTTGCGCTGGAGACCATAATGAAAGTGGCGGATGCCGAAAGCGAGAAATCCGACGAGGAGAACAGCGTGGAGGTAGAGGTCGACGTCGAGGCAGATATAGGCAGTACCGCGGGCCAGGTCTACAAGACGCTGAACGAACACGGGAAGGCCACCGCCAACCGTTTGCTCGACCTGACCTCGAAGACCCTGGATCACGACAGGATCAACCAGGCGCTGGGATGGCTTGCAAAAGAGGGCAAGGTCGTCAAGCAGAAAGACGAGGACGGCAACACGGTCTACCGGTTGAAGTAGTCACCGGACCTCTATTACCTGTTTTTTAACCTGCTGGCCGTTATATTCGACCACGACGGTATACACCCCGGACTGCAACGGCGGGGTATGGGCCCTGTAAACACCCAGCCCGAGACAGGTGTCCACGAAAACCTGGGGAGGACTGACGCGGGAAGACCTGATGTTTAGAACTATCTTTCCTCCAGATTTGCTGTAGGTGTAGCTCATGGATGCGTCCGGGTTTTCGACCGGGAAACGCCCCTCGAAGTAGAGCTGTCGGTCCCTGAGGTTTATATCGACATCCTGTCCACGGCCGTACCGACACTCAGTTTCAAGATCCGTGAAATCTATCCTTGCCTGCGAACCCTCCGCTGCGAGTAACGCAACCGCGAACAGGAACACGAGCGCAACCCCACTCCAGAACTTTCCCATAACTACTATATAACAGTAAAAAGTTTTAAACTCTCCGAGGTAACATCAACACAGGAGGTTTTAAACGGCGGAGCGGGCCCGGATAACTGATAGGATTTATTAACCTCTGAGCGGAAGTGTACCATAGATGAGTAGAGGCAGGATTATCGGGTTGATATCCGGCAAGGGCGGAGTTGGAAAGACAAGTATAGGCGTAAACCTTTCTATAGCCCTGAAACAGATGGGCAACGAGGTAACGCTCGTGGACGCAGACTTCGCCGCCTCCAACCTGGGAGTCTACCTGGGAAGGTACGACCACCCGGTCAAGATACAGCAGGTCCTGAACGGGGACTCCGAACCGGATTCCGCGATATTCAGGCACCCGACCGGTATCAAGGCCGCGGTATCCTCCAACGAGATAAACCACGTGGAGCCGGATACCGCCAAACTCAGGCAGATGCTCCTGGAGGCATCCCAGGACTCGGATTACGTTCTCGTGGACTGCCCTCCCGGACTGAACGCCACGGTCGAATCCATAATGGCCTCCGTCGACGAGATGATGATAGTCACGATGCCGACACAGACCGCGGGTATAAACGCGGCCCAGATAATAGAGAAGGCGAAACAGCTCAAACAGCCGGTGCTGGGCACAGTGGTGAACATGGTTGAGAACGACCCCGAGAAAGAACTTGTGGAAAGAGAGATCGAGATGATGACCGAATCCCACATAATGGCACAGATACCTCACGACCCGCTCATGAAGAAGAGCCTGTTCGAGAACCAGCCGCTGATACTCTACGAACCTCTCTCCGAGGCCTCGCTCCAGATAAAGGAGCTGGCGGCCAGCATGGACGGCCAGCGCTACGAGAGACCTAAGTTCGCAAAGGTCAAGAAGAAGATAAACGACCTGAAACGTTCCCTGGGTTAATGGATCGCCTGTTCGTGTAGATCCCTGGCTGACTCGGTGTCAAACTTCTCGCCGCAAACGCTGCACTCGAAACCTTCTGCATCGTCTCCATCTTCTTCACCGCCCTCCCCGTTCATCTCCTTTTCATCGCTACTATCCTCTTCTCCATCGCTCTCCTCTCCATCCTGCCGTGGCTCTTCTTCACTCTCTTCTTCACTCTCTTCAGAGTTTCCGACTTCAGGCTTCTGCTTTCTCATCCCTCCGCCGCGGCCACCGCTACCGGACATCACCGGACGGGAACCACGGTCGTCATCGCTGTTCTTCCTCTTGATGGCCGTGGCAAGCACAAGTGTAAACACTATTATCAGTCCCAGCGCTATGTTGACGCTTCCCTGCCTCTTCAGGAACTGGCCGGTGTTCGGCATCTTGAACGAGAAGCCTGTGCCCTTGTTCCCCGAGGCGTTGTCGACCGACACCTTTTTCGGCGGGGTCTCCTTCGAGACCTGTGCCTGGAATGTTATCATGTCATTTATTTTCTGACCTGCAGCAGTCGCCGTTACCTCAACGGTCAGGGTCCTGTACTTCTGGCACGATGTCTTGCAGAAATCTGCCGGTAGTCGAGTGGTCATCAGGGCCTTCACGCTTCCGTCGGGGCCGAGCTTGCTCCACTCCTTCTTCCGGAACGAGTAGACGCCCCTCTTGAAACCTTTCAGTGAGAGCGTCACATCCTTCAGAGGCGCCTGCCCCGAGTTGATAATAGTGAACTGGGTGGTGGAACTGCCTCCAACGTAGAACTTGGCGGTTTCAGGCCCGCTGAGAGAGATCTTTTTCAGGGTATAGGTACTGAAGGTCTTCTGTATGGTCCTTGTGAGCGGGGAGTAAGGCTTCTTCTCGGCGTGGATTCTGACATGGTACTCTCCCTCCTTGCCAGGAACCGTTTTCTTGATCGAGAACAGGCCTGCCTGATTCGTGGTGGTCGAGGAGGACCCCACAACCACTTTGCCGTTGAGGTTGACTATGCTCGCCGAGACCCGTGCACCGGAAACCCCTTTGCCGGAGGGAGTCACCAGCTTCCCGTTCACCGTCAGAGTGCCGCCCTTCTTCACCTTGTCGCTGGAGAACTCAACGTAGTCCAGCTGAAGCGGCGTGTTCTTCACCACCATGTAACCGTTCAAAAGCTGGGGTTTCCCGGTAACGTTGTAGGGCGTCACCGGGAACGTCACCGTTCCGACCGTGGGATGGATCCATCCACGTTTAACGCCGACAGACTTCCATTCGCTTGACGAGTAGCAACTGACCCCGTTTATGTTCCATCCAACGCATTCATAGACTTTCAGGTTGGAGGGGTTGACCTTTGTAGTATCGTACTGCATCGTTATCTCTCCCTCCCGAAACGGGTAACCGAACCAGACCGCCAGCGCGTTCGCAACAGTCACGCCTTCAAGGTTCTGACCCACCTCATTCAATGCGATATCGTCGTAACGGATGGTTCCTCTGGCGTCTGCCTGTGTCTGGAGTCGAACACCCTGGAGATGAACCGTGACTTCCGGGAGCTGGAGGGTGAAGTTGTAAATCCCGGGAAGCACATTTCCAGAGTATGTACCATGCTTTACCTCGATCTCCTCGCTGAAACCCTCCTTCTCGACATAAATCTTGCCGTTCACCGGTTGACCTGTCGCGTCCGTTATCTTCCCACTGAACAGTATGTACTTTGAAACAGTGAAGTTCGCGACCTCTAATCCTCCTCCCCTCTTCAGGTCAATAACAAGGTTATACCGCCCAAGCGGGATGTTCGAGGGTTTTCGATCAACTTCCAGATGGAGAATCCTGTCGTTATCCAGAGGTTCAACGCTCATCCCTATATCATAGCTCACATTACCGTTAGCCGAGGTTAAGCTTGCTTCAAAGTCACTTGGCCCAAGTACAGTGTTATCTCTGGCATATGTCGAGTCGTTCTTGTAGGTTATCTCTGCGTTAACGAACAGGGATGAAAGCTGCTCGAACTGAATACTCTTTTCAGAAGTGTTAACCACGTCAACCGCCCACTTATTTCGTACCTTCACCTGGGCAGGCCCGTTAGCAGGACTAGCAGAAACAGAGCCATCAGAGATCAGACCACCAGAATAGCTCAAATCGGTGAGTAAGGTATAGGTACCGGGTTCCAAGTCTTTCGGCACTGTTACCTCGAACCACCTGTTTCCTTTAGCGTCAAGTCCTTTATCGCTTACATCCAGTGAACCCCAGGAGTTGAAGCTCAGATCCACCTGAGAGTTTGATTGTTTCACCTGTTGAGAGGAAGAACCATTTATCTCTGCATCAAGTTTTACAGTCAGTTTTTCACCAGTGTATTTCTCTATCGTCTCGGGCGGCTCCACCCGTTTGACAGACAGTTCCAGCATCTTTCCCGCCACATTCGCGGCCTGAGAGTCGCCGCACAGGAGTTTAACGGAGTAATCCCCGTATCCCAGAGAAGACGGCGATACAGATGTGCTGAAGTCTCCATCCGTATTTGCTATCGTTTTCCCTCCGCCCTTTGGGTACACCAGTTCAACGGAAGTACTCCCCTTGGTACAGTTCGCGTAACCGTTAAGAGTTGTATCCTCTTCTCCTCGCCATATCTCTTTGTCCCCAGAGTCTATTTTCAGAGAGGCAGCGGCAGACACACTTGCAACTGTGAAAAGCAGGGCGAGGCCCAGAAGAACCAGTTTTGAAGCTTTTCTGTTGTAGCGCATTATATTATTATGAGGGTTTTCTATCACTTTAAAGGTTTGAGTAGTGTTTCCCGGGCGCTGGGGTGTTTTGCGATGAGTACGAGGTTTAGAGCGGCGGAGAGGAGAAGCAGTATCTCGAGTGCATGGGCCTGGACCCGTTCAAGTATGGTGGTCTGGGCCGCGACGTTGACCGTGGCGGTACCCACCACCCTGCCGTCCTTCATCACTGCGTAGAGAATCTCTCTCTGCGAGTGGAAGAGGTAGGGTTCGTACTGCACGGTGGCTCTCCCGTCCTTTATGTCGACTGCATGGACTTTCCAGCCAGCGGGGGTGCTGTAGGGCACCATTGTACCGTTCTCCACTCCCAGTTTGACCCGGGCAGCGGAGGAGTTGGATTCCAAAGTGGTGGTCTCCACGGTGTGGTTTGCGACCACTCCCTCCCGGGACGTGAAACTGTAGTTCTGGAGGGTGGCGGTCTGTCCGCAGTAACTGAGTTCTATGGTGGCGTTTACCTCTCCGGTGTAGTTGTAGGGCAGATAGTTTATCTCCATGAGAGCGGTTTCGCCGGGCCAGAGCGCGTAACCCTGTGACCAGCGTTCGACAGTCTCTCCTGAATGGCTGTAGACCCCTTTCAGCCGGAAGACGCAGCCGACAGATCCTGTATTGGCCACGCTGGTGTTGAACGTGTTCAGTGGGTCCGCGTCGTCCTCGGCGTCAAAGGCGACCTGGTTGAATGAGGTCAGCTCCGATATCTGTACCTTGAACCGTGTGGCGCCGGCGGGGGCGATCAGCAGCCCTGCTATCAGTAGGAGGGTACCGATGCTTTTAGGTCCAGCCATCTATTACCCAGCGCGTTCTTCGGGGTCTGGATTTTCAGTCTGACTTCGCCAGTGTAGTAACCGGGTTCCGTGGCGTTGAACTTGATACGCATCTGTCTGGCGCCCTTGAAATAGAATTTCTCGTCGTATTGCAGGGTGCCAGAGATGTTGCCTGTGACAGTTGTCATCACGAGTGCCTGCCTGGAGCTGGTTATGTTTATGAACTTTATCGAGGCAGCTCCCACAGGGATTTTTCCGAACCATAGCTGGGAACCCGTGACTATCCCTATCTCCTGGGTCGCGTTTTCACTTGAGTTTATCGCGGTGGCGTTGGCGTTGAAAGACTCGATGTAGGTGTTTGTGGCGAACTGGTTTACAGCAAAGGGAGATAGACCTATGAGAATGCTTATCCCGATGATGGAGGCTGCTAGTTTGTCGATTGTTAGTCACCCATAAATCAATACGCCTACTGAAAGTAATAAAAGTAGCCCAAGCAGGTAGAGCGGAAGCCCTGTAAGGATTATGTAGAGAGAGATCCCCAGGAGGCCGAGCAGCACCACTATCCACACAGGGTCGAGCTCGAAGTAGTACATCATCGCGCCGAGCAGTACGAGCACCATCAGCACAAGCCAGTAGGGCACCCTGGATTTTTCGCCGTCTGGCTGAGGCCCCTGCCTGATCTCTATGATCTTGGAGATGTTTATGGTTTCATCGATGTAGGCGCTGCCGGTAATGTAGCTCATCTTTCCCTCGACCCGGTAGATGCCTGCGTCAAGGCTCTGCTGGCTCCAGTAGGTCTCCACTATCCTGGTCTCGCCCGGGGCCAGGCGTTCTCCCCCTATAATTATCTTGCCCGTTTTGTTGCCCACCTCGTTGTATATCAGTGTCTTGGCGCGCTGTATCTTGGTGGTGACCGTGCCGTTGTTCTTCATCAGGAAGTCTATACGGACCTGGTCCTCCGAGGTTCTGAGGCTGTTCACACCGAGTATCTTGAGGTCACGGATCGCCCTGGTCGGGGGCGTTTCCCTGTCGACGTAGAATACGAACACGAACTGCGTTACGCCGACAGTCTGGACGGACGTGGTCCCGGAGGCGGAGGCTGAGAACTGGGGGTTGAGGTTTATCGCTCCTGCGTGCCAGCCTGGCTCCGCATCTTTCGGGATACTTATCTCGAACTCTACCTTCTGGTTTGCCCGGGCAACACCGCCGTTCCTCAGCTGTATCACCTTTACGTTCGACGGGTTGACCTGGTATGTGTCGGGCAGATGCACCCATGAGCTGATGTCCTCGCCGGATGCATTGGCAGGCACGTAACCGTAGCTTGTCTTCCCGCCGGTAAGCATGGAGGTGTGGGGCCGGGTGTAACCTGGTTTTATGATGAATGGGTTGTTCCGGTCCGTGACAATGTAGAAGTAGGCCTCGTAGGTCTTCCCGGGCTCCAGTTTCCCAAGGTTCTGGACGCCGGGAGCGGTACCAACATACGCCGCACCGATACCGGTGAAGAGCAGGGCGGCGGCCACCAAGAACACGGTCTTCTTCGCTTCCATGTAACAACCCTTTCCTGACACTGGTTTGTAGTTGCAGGTCCTATTTTATTAGGGTTGTCCAGCACCGCCGAAATAGTAGTAAAATCAACTGTGCAAAGTCGGCGAACACTAGTTTTTTAAACAAGCCAAGGTTATTCCTTTCCAGGGGAGCGGGGGAAGAAAAGACCGGTATATCGTGATAAGTTGATGGCTGGAAAACACCCCGATGCTAGAAGCAAGTTAGTCAAGTCTCTAACTCTACTCTCAGTAGTTCTGCTGGCCTTCTCCGCGAGTGTTTCGGCTGCAAACGCCCAGAACACGCTGGACGTCAACGTTTCTATCGCCACGCAGACCATAATCGATATCCAGCCAAAAACGTTCTCCTGGGGCTACGGGAGTACAGTCTACCCGGGGAGTACGGCAGGACCTTCCGAAGAGATGCACGGTTACGGCCGTATACAGATAGAGAACCTTGGTTCTGTTAACATCACACAGGTATGGTTCAACAACACGCAACCAGCGCAGAGGCCTTTCGGTACAGGTAACCCGGGCGCCTACGACTCGGCGAACTTCCTGGCTATCGACTTCAACATGAGCGGTGTGAACGACAGGAACACCTTCATAGACAGGAAGGAGTTCGGGCTCGACCAGCCCACTGGCAAAGAAATAATCTACCTGGAGACTCCCAGCGGCTGGGACTACGGACGTTTCAGGAACGCATCCTATGAATACTTCTGGACGGTGGATGACTCGGGGACCAGTCTTGACGGTGCAAAGTTCAGGATAGGAGTCGAGCACCACAACTCTACGCAGACCGGTTCAACCAACCTGGCCTCCACCTGCTCGGGTGGAGATGCAACCGGAAGCAACACGCAGTGTAACGGATACACCCTGACCAACGTCAGCATCAACGGGAACTGGTGGGCCGTCACCGAGGTAGAAGTGGGCGTACTGGACTCCACCACGATGTCGAACGAAGGCGGTGCAGAGTACTGTGTTGCGATGGACGCCAGTCAGGTCATGGGGACCAGTCCTCCAGAAGTCGAGTTCATCAAGTGGAACAAGGGACACCCCGCAGTAGTGGCGGCCGGCGCAGGAAGCGGCTGTGCCTACGCCACCAATTACACTATCGGCGGTTCATCCCCGGCCGGAGAGCTCGCGCCCGGTGAATGGATCACCATGAACATCCGGGCCAAGATACCGTATGGTGTTGTTTCGGGCAATTTGCCCACAGGAAACCTATTTGTCTTGGCAAACAGTCAATGAAAATCCCCTAAAACAAAAACGAGGTGAAAAACAAAAATGAACAGCAAAACGACAACCAGGCTCTTGGTCATAGCAGTCCTGGCGCTTGGGATGGTCGGTTCAGCCACGGCACAGACATCGGAAGCCACAGATAACTCCACAGTGTCCGTGAGTATCGGAAGCAAGATAGCGATAGATATCTCCCCCACTGCGCTCGACTTCGGGTCGATAACCCCGGGTAACGAGGATTCCACGGCAACCATTGGTTCCGGGGAAGTGGTGGGAGCGATAGAGCTCGAGAACACGGGCTCCGAGAATATAACACATGTCTGGCTGAACGCATCCACCCCGACATCCAAGCCGTTCGGGACCGGTACACCCAGTGCGTATGATTCAGGCAACTTCATGATGGTGAAGACCGGGAACGGAGATATCACGGGAGTGACTGCCTATCAGAACTTCACATACGTCAACAGGAAGGAGTTCAACGAGACCAGCACCCTCCCCTACATCTTCGTACCCGGTGAAGGAAGTACCGCACAGAACTGGAGTTACGGCCGGTTCCGGGTAGGAGACCAGGAATTCTTCTGGGCTGTCAACGTCACAAATCGTGCCGCAGGAACAGGACAGTGTGTGACAGGAAACAACGACTTCAGGTTAGGAGTGTCTGCGCACAACCAGACAGCGACAGGAAGCAACGACTTCACAGACCCGGCGGAGTACTACAGCTTCTCGGTCACCGATGTTGGTACCTCTGGTACCAACCCGTACCTGGTGACAGGTGTGGAGCTCAACGGTTCCGTCCTCAGTGGACACAGGAACTACGATGTAGTGCTCAACTGTGGCAACCCGACCTGGGCAATGAGGACCCACTTCAACATCGGTCCAGGAACCCTGGATCTCAGCACCAGTGGCTCAGCGGCTGAGTTCCTGGTTAGCTCCACCAACACCTATGGTGAGGCCGCGTTGCAGCCTGGTGAACACTTCACTGTGAACGTGAGCATGCAGGTTCCGCTTGGAGTAGCTACAGGATCGCCTATCAACGGTTACCTGCGGGTCTTCGCGAACAACAACTAGGGGCTTACCCCCCTTCCCGGTTCTTTTTTTATTCGAGTTCTTCCAACCTTAACCATGGCCAGCAAGTACTCCAACTTTTCGGATGAGCAACTTGAACAGACGGCCGAGATACTTGGACAGAAAGTCCAGGAACTGGAGCAGGAGGTCCAGAAAGGCATACTTGGACAGGAGGACGCTATCCGGAAGGTTTTGCTGGCGGTTGTCGCGGGCGGAAACGTTCTGCTGGAAGGAGTGCCGGGACTGGGGAAGAGCCTGATGGTTGAAACCCTGGGGCGTACCGTGAAGGGGACCACGTTCAACCGTATCCAGTTCACGCCGGACCTTCTTCCCGCGGACATCATCGGTATCGAGGCGTACAACGAGGAGAAAGGGTTCTACACGGAGAAAGGACCTATCTTCGCGAACTTTATCCTAGCCGACGAGATCAACAGGGCCCCTCCAAAAGTCCAGTCCGCTATGCTTGAAGCCATGCAGGAGAACAAGGTTACAATCGGCGAGGAGGACCACCACCTGCCGAACCCGTTCTTTGTTATGGCGACGCAGAACCCTGTGGAGCAGGGCGGTACCTATCCTCTACCGGAAGCGCAGGTCGACCGCTTCCTCTTCAAGGTCTACATGGATTACCCAAGGAAAGAAGTGGAGCAGAAGATAATCGACATAAACGCCAACATCATGGACATGGAGGACTTCGGCGTCGAGGAGGCGCTGACCTTCGACGAGCTGGTGGAGGTCCAGGACTTCTCCAAGCACATCAAAGTCAGCGATGAGATCAAGCAGTACATCGTGGATATAGTTGACGCCACGAGGAAACCGGAGGAGTACGACATGGAGTACGGCAAGTACATCGATTACGGAGCTTCGCCAAGGGCGTCAATCAACCTTGCGCTGGCGGCCCGTGCATATGCGCTCTCCGAGAAACGGCACTACGTGAAGCCCAGTGACGTCCGGGAGGTTACAACCCAGGTCCTGCAGCACAGGATACTGCTTAACTACGAGGGAGAGGCCCGAGATATAAGCAAAGACGATATAATACAGGATATAATAGACCGCGTGCCGGTGAGATGATGGAGGAAAGGTTCATATCCTCGGAGCAGATGGTCGAGGAGATCACTGCAGAAGTCCAGAGGATATCCGATGCATTCCAGTTCATCCTGAAGTACAGGGAACAGTTCCAGCCCTCCGGCATAGAGTTCTCAGACCTCCGGCAGTACAACCCCGGGGACGACGCTTCCCGTATAGACTGGCGTTCTTCAGCCCGATTGAACGACCTCTACGTGAAGGAGTACGAGGAGGAGCAGAACATGGACGTCTTCATAATAATGGACGTCTCGGACACCACCGACTTCGGTACTGCGGACAAGCTGAAGAGCGAGTACTTCGCGACAGTGGCGGCAACCATCGCCTACGCCTCCGTGGACATGAACGTTAACGTCGGTATAGGGATGTTTGGCGACGACATCACCTTTCTCAGCCCGGACGGTGGACAGACACAGTACCAGAAAATCCTGAGAGAGGTGACGAACCCCGACAACTTCGGCGGCACCTTCAACTTCGAGGAAAGCCTGAACGAGTTGCTCAAAAGGGTCAAGGACAACACGTTCGTGTTCATACTGTCCGATTTCATAGATTTCGACCACGGCGACTGGGAACCGAAGCTGAAGGTCGTGAACAGCAAGTACAGGAAGGTCTTCACCCTCATGATACGGGACCGGCGAGACTACGAACTACCAAAAACGGGTAACATGCGGTTCAAGAGTCCATCCGGAGACCAGAGGATGGTGGTAGACACCAACAGGTTCAGGGACAGATTCAACGAGGAGGCCCGGAGAAAAGAGGATGAGGTCGAGGAGAAACTCAGGGCGGGAGGCTCCGAGTTCGTAAAGATAGACACCCGGGACTCTTTCGCCGCGGAAATCCTGAGCTATTTCGACCAGGCGGAGGGAAGCTGGTAGTGAAACTGATATTCACCTCTCAGTACGCCAACGTGATATTCCTTATAAACGGCCTCATAGTGCTCTTCTACCTGGGTTCCATCCGGAAGGACAGGCAGCGCGCCATGAAGTTCGGGAACTACGAGACACTGGAGAAAGTCGCGGGCAGGGCTTTTCTACGCAGTCACAACATATTCCTCCTGATACGGGTGCTCGCGGTAACGGCCCTGCTCATCGGTATCTCGAACCCTGTACTGGTGCAGCAGGCCCCCTCATCGAGTTCGGCATACGTCCTTGCCATCGACTCATCATCGTCGATGCTGGCCCAGGACATAAAACCCACCAGGTTCAAGGCCGCCAAACAGCTTTCCTCCGATTTTATAGCCGAGCTACCGAAGAACTCCCGTGTAGGAGTCGTATCGTTCGCGGGAACCGCGACAGTAGAGCAACAGTTAACAATGCAGCAGGAAAAAGCTGCTGCCGCGGTTTCAAACATCGACGTGGGTGACAGGGCGGGCACGGCGATAGGGGATGCGTTATCTGCCTCGGTCTCCCTGCTGCTCGGCACCAACCAGTCGCGCTCCGTCATACTGATGACAGACGGCAGGAACAACGTGGGCAGCCCGGTGAATGCCTCAATAGTGTACGCCCAGAACAACAACGTCACCATCCACACGATCGGACTGGGAAGCACCAACAGAAGCATCGAGGGAAGCCGAGTGATATCCGGCGAAAACGTTTCGGAGGCCGAGTTCCCCAACCTGGATGTCTCCCAGCTGGAGAGGATAGCCAACAGGACTGGTGGAGATTTCATACCGGTGACCAACCGCACACAGTTCAAGAGCGCGTTGCTGGGCCTCTCCACCTCGAAGGTAAAGAAGGACGTGTCCCACTACCTGATACTTATAGGGGCCGGTCTCCTGCTCCTGGAATGGTTGCTGGCCACCACCCGGTTCAGTGTCATACCGTAAAACCTTATTTAATCAGCCACAACTATTCTCCAGATGGCTGTCGAATGCGATATCTGCGGCAGGGAGTTCGACTCCGAGAGAGGTCTCCATGTCCACAAGTCGCAGGTGCACCAGAACGAGTGTGAGATCTGCGGTAAGAGCTTTGAAACGGAGAGAGGCCTGAAGATACACAGGTCAAGGTCCCACAGCGACAGCTCCAGCGACGAGGAAACCGGAGAGGCCGCGGAGAACGAGGATGGAGAAGAAGGAAAAGTCCGGGAAGACGCCGGCGGAGACGAAGAGGACAGAGAAGACGGGCTCCCGGAAGAGGAACTGGACGATGTTAAAGATGTAGAAGGCCTGGACGAGGAACAGCTGGTCCGGATAATAGGCGGCGATATCGGGGAGCTGGAGGACTTCCTGGAAGAGGAAAGAAGTGTCGAGACCCTGAAAAGGCTTCTGGAAGACGAGAAAATCGCCCAGGACCGCGAAGAGGCTCGAAAACTCTTAAAGAAGAACATAAACCAGAAAGAGCTGGGAAAGGACTTCGAGGAGGCGATGGGCGATCTAGGAGATGTCAAAGACATACTTGGAGAGATAAAAGACGAGGAAATCGGTGACAGAGATTTCAACGGCGAGGAGCCGGACGAGATAGACCCCATGACCGCGGTCGACCTGATAGAGGGCGACTTCGAGAGCATGAAGGAGTTCACGGAGGAACACAACCCCACAGTGGAACAGCTCGATGAACTGACAGAGGCCGAGAGAAACGCCCAGAACCGCGAAAAAGTGATAAAATACCTGAAGACTACAAGACACCAGAAGAAACTTTACAGAGACATCCAGGACGCCCTGGAACACGTCGAAAAAATTCAGAAGGACCTCGAAGAGATAGAAGAGGAGTCAGACTACGTGCCGCCCGAACTACTGGAGGAATACGAGCCGCATGAAACCGTGGAAGAACAGGAAGACGAGAAAAATGAGAAGATGGACGAACTGGTCTCCTACGGCTACGATGAAGACGAACTGGAGGACAGGGACAGCGACGAACTTGAAGAACTGCTTGACGAGATAGAGGAGAAGAAATCCCTTATAGAGGAGCTGGACGTCGACTACCCGGACGAGAAACTGTCAGAGGTCGACATGGACGACCTGAAAGAGCTGAAGGAAGAGAAAGAGGAACGCCAGCAGCTGGTGGAGGACCTGAAAGATATGGGGATGGACGAGGAAGAGCTGAACAACTCCAGCACAGAGGACCTGAAAAAACTGAAGGAGGAGATGGAGTCCTCCGGTGAAGAGGACGGGGAAGAAAACGATGCCGTGGAGGAACAGGAAGACGGGGAAGAAGATGGCACGGATGAAGACGAACAGGATACCGAGGACGGAGACAGTGAGAACGGTGAAGAAGACGCCGAAGACGATGACGGAGACCCAGAAGAGAAGGACAAAGAAGAGATAGAGGAAGAGGCCGAGGAAGACCTGAAGATGCTGATGGGGGCGGTACACTCCCGGGAGGAAGAGGAGGATGAGACCCCCTCCACGCTGGAGCAGCTGGGAGAGTACCGGGAACAGCTCACCAGCATGTTTGAAAGAAAGGAGGAAGAGGAGAGGACTGCAGGTATAGACCCTGCGAAGGTGAAGGACCTCCTCGAGGATTACCGGGAACTTGGCGATACCGAGAAGGCCATCAAGACCGCGCATGTCATGAAGGGCTACCTTGAACACAAGAGGAACATCGAACGCGAACTGACCTACCAGGAGCTCGTGGAGGAACTGAGGGAGATCGAAAACCCGCCGAACAGCCTTCAGACGATGCAGGACTTCTTCGAGAAGATGAGCAGGGATGAATACGTCGAGAATATCTCGATCGGCAACATGGATATGATACTGGACGCGGCCCAGGCCACCGTAGAAGAGATGGGATAGGATGACTGATGAAAGGCACGAGGCTTTCGAGTTCGTGGTATTCTCTATCGTGTTCGCCGCCTCATACTTTGTTATAGGTCCTCTTCTACACGAGGCAACACACATGGCCTTCCTGGAGCACCTCGGATGTTTCTACAGCATGGAGTGGGCGTTCCACGGTTTGAGAGGTATCAGCGCCGCAGTACAGCCCTACTGTTACCTGGGCCAGGCAAAACTGCTGGTATTCTATCTGTCCGGCTATTTTTCGGTGCTGCTGACAGGGGGCATGCTGGCGTTCTGGAGCCTGGAGTTCCAGGATCTCGACAGCGTGAAGGGAGTATTCACAGGTTCCCTGGGCGCAGGCATGCTGCTCGCCCTCGGGGTCACCATCGCCGCCGAGGGAGACATCGCCAACTCGCTCCAGATACTCGGGGTCTCCACGCGTTACGCCGGCATTGTAAGGCTGTTCGTGTTACTCGGTGCGTCATCCACCAGCCTGAAGCTCCTGCAGCACATATTTGACAGGTCAGAATGGGAGAACAGCCGCGAGGGGTAGCGAGTAGTAGTTGACGACCACGTAGAGGAGGATGAGTGCCTCACCCAGGATTATCAGGAGGAACGGTATCCGTACCAGGTTGGATTCAAGGTCCATCCTCCGGGTGAAGAAGGCGTAGGCCGCCAGCAGCAGAGTCCACAGGACGGCGATAAGGGGGACCCGACGTTCCTGCGGGATAAGTCCCTGCTCCGGTATGATGGTCACCTGTAGCGTGGAGAAGGCGTAAGCCCCTCCCTGGGATGAGACCACCAGCGTGGCGTTGCACCTGGCTGTCCGTCCACCGGCGGCGATGCTTACCTGGAGCGACTGTGATTCGTTCACGTCCAGTACCTCGACCGAGCCGGAGGAGGCCGTGCCGCAGTCGTCGATGTTCTGGAGCCTGGCCTCTATGCCAGTAAGATTAGTCCTCCCTGTGTTCTCCACCAGTACGGGAAAGCTCTGGTTGGTGTTGACCGGTATGTTGATCGCCCGTGGAGCCTCTTCTATACTTATCCTGGGTATGAACTGGGCCCGGAGAACTCTTAGCTGGAAGTAGTCAAGGTCCAGCTGCCTGTCCTCGACCTCGGCGGATACCGGGACCACGTACATACCCGGGGCGGCGTTCCGGGGCGGCTGGACGAATACATCTCTCTGCACCGTTTCGTTCACGGAGAGATTTGTTATCCGGGCGTTTCTCACGCTCCATTCCTGCCTGAACCTGTTTATCTGTGGTATGAGTGAAACGTTCTCCACCGCGGTGTTCCCCATGTTCGTGACGTTGAACGTCGCGGCCACGTAAACCCCCTGTCTGGTCCGGTAAACCCTTTGCAGGGGTGTTATCTCCACACTTATCTCGGGCGTGGGTTCTGGGGTCGGCACTGGCGTCGGGGTCGGCTGGGGTTCAGGAACCTCTGTCTGTCCGGGTTCCGGACTGTCTCCCGGTATGGAGACGTTGGATGTCTGGTTGCCGCTCTGGTTTGCCCCGCCCTTCTGCTCTCCTATACCCGTCACTATCTCGAAGTTGCCGAAGAAACTGAAGCTCTCGTAGAATTTCAGGGTGGTGTTACAGAGCGCAGAGGTGTTGTCCAGACTGCTGCATTCCAGTGACGTGTTCAGGTAGTCGTTGCTGTACTTCATCAGCGAGAAAGTGCCGTTCTGGCCGTCATAACCCAGTCCCCGGACCTGTATATTGTACTCCGATATCAGCCCCGTCTCGTAGGCGCATTCTGATTGCTCGATGGTGGAGTTCGGGGTGGCGCAGGCATAGTCGTAGCCCGAGGTGGAGGACGAGTTGAAGCTGTAGAAACTGTAGAGCGTGGAATTCAGGGTGGCGTTTCCGGTGTATGCCTGTGTGCCTGCCACCTGTTTGTCCACGGTCTTCTCTGATTCGGCGGTCATGTTCACGGTAACCGTCTCCGCGGTGACCAGGTTGGTGTCGACGACCGAGAAGTTGTAGCAGGAGAACTGGCTCTGGTTGAGCGGGGAACAGGTGTAGCTCTGGTTCAGTGTCTGTTTCTGGAAGTTCTGGTTCTGGGCGCCGTCTGCGTAACACCGGGTGGAGATCCTGGAGTGGCCGGTGTAGTTGCCCAGCTGGTATGTGGCGTGGAACAGTTTGAAGTATGTTATACTGTCGCCGATATCGACGTAGGGGTAGTCCTCTCCCCGGTAAGATCTGACTATGGACCCTATCTCCTCTCCTGTTGAGTACGGGTTATCTCCCTCGTAGCTGACATTCAGGTAGTCCACGCTTATATTTGACTCTATATTGCCGGTGTTCGACGCGATCTCGACAAAGACACCTGTTTTGTTCTGGACTATCTCTCCATCACCAGGCAAAAGGAAGTAACTGAGGCTTGTGGAACAGGTCGGCGCTATCTTGACGGACACGTTGGCTTCCTTTGACTCTCCGTACACGTTGAAACCGTTTCTGGCCTGTGCCGTGTTGCCGCTGGAGTCCTCCACGTAGATGGTATAATCTTTTTCCCCCGAGCTCTGGGCCTCTAACTCTCTCCTCCAGAAGGATATGGCCCCGGAACTGTTGACCAGGTTCATCGCGTATTCCTCGCCCGACTGGAACGTGATGTTGACCACCTGGATGTTCTGGGCGGCGTCCGCAAGCGTTGCTCTTATCGTTACGTTGGTGCCCTTCATGAGGTAGGACGGGTTCACGGTCTGGTTCACGAAGGCCGGGTCATCCGTTGCCACGAAGAACCGTTCAGAAACCGGGACAGATGCAGAACCGTTGGACAGGGCTGCCGTGGAACTCCAGTAGCCACTGTCTGTCGAGGCTATGGAGTAGTTGTACTGGTATATCTGGTAGGTCCCGTTGCCGACCTCCGTCATCTCTGCAGAGCTGACCACCGTGTTCCCGGATGAGTCCGTCAGGTTGATGGTCGCGGCCGAGGAGTTGGAGGCGTTGAGCTGGAAGGTCACCGTCTCAAGGTTCTGGAAGAATTCCTCCGGGGTGCCGTTATAGTAGGTGTCGTAGCTGTTGATTGTCAACCCCGAGGCCAGCGGAACTGCAAGCAGCAGCACCAGCGGAAGTATCTTTCTGTCGATTATACCACCTTCAGGAGGTAGAGCATGGATGCAAGAGCGCCCAGCAACAGTGCAGGTGTCACAGGGTTTACAGAGGAGAAGAACCCTCCAGTCACGTTATTATTCTGTTTCTCGCTGCTGTCCGAGGTCCTTGGCTCCGGTGATACCTGCTGACCGGTATCGGATCCCTGCTGTTCTCTCCCCGGGTCCTTCACCCGTATATCGGGTTTGTGGGTGGCGCTGCCTGTAGCCGATCCACCTGAGAACCCGCTGAAGACTCCGTCAAAACCGTCGTTGAAGTTCTGTACCAGTCCTGCACCGAAGTCTGCAGCTCTCTCCAGCGCCCCCGTCCTGTTCTGAGTCTCCGACTCCGCTACAGAGGTCCTTGCAGCGGACGTGCGGACGGTGTAACTGTAGCTACGGACCTGGACAACGCTCTGGGTCGGGTTCGTCTGGCTGCCGGAGTATCCGGAGTCTGGGGTTGCGGTTGACGCCTTGACACGGACCTTGAAGTGGGCCACGTTGTCGGGCCGGGCCCGGTCCAGGAACGCCTTCACCTTTATCTCACTGGTCTGGACGTATTTCCCGTTCTTCAGAAGGAACCAGGAAGCATCGCTGGAGGGGTCGGAGGTAACCTCTGAGGGCGGCAGCGTGAAACTGTTGAAACCGCTTCCCGGCGCGTTGAACCTCACGGTCACGTCGCTGTCGACCTGGTAGGCCTCCAGTTCGATGTGGAGCGGGGAGGATCCCAGGTTCAGTACTTCTATGGTGAAGGTGGCGGTCCTGCCGTTGACCGTCTTCTCTGTACCTGACGAGAAACTTCCGAAGGACGCTCCCGCCGCTGTCGAAACCAGGAAAATCGAGATGAGTACCAGGGTTCCGGTTCTTTCCATCATCTCTATGTTATTATTCAGTGGCGTTCACCTTTATTGTTATAGTCCCGTTGTAGGTCCCGTTGTACTTTCCGTAGGGTATCTCCTGCCAGAAGCACTGGGTGACCGAGCCCCCGGAGCCAAGGTAGCCGACTATCCGGGAGAACGTGCTGTGAAGAGGTTCGCTGCCCATGTAGGAGCAGGAACTCTCCATCGCCCATGAAGTGTTTTCCGGCAGTATCCTCCTGTTGGCGGTGTCTGGACCGGTCTTTCTCTTCAGCGGAGTCATCTTCATCCATAGACCTCCTGTGGCGGCGTTCGAGTTCTCGTCCAGTTTCACTGTGTACTCTCCCTCGCCGTTTCTTGGCGCGGAAAGTACGTCTCCAGGTGTGCCGGTGCCGAACGCCAGGTACTCGTAGGTGACGTTCATTATCAGGACGAGGTCTATCCTGACCCTGCTGTCCTCGGTGTCGTTGTTTTTCGTGTTTTCTCCCTCCAGCAGGGCGTCCAGCGCGTGGTGAGAGTTCAAGTCACCGGTGGCATTGACCTGCCAGTCGATGTAGCAGCTCTCACCCTGTGCGAGTGTGCCGCAAGACTTCTGGTTCTGGCCAACAGTGTAGAAAGGTGTTCCGGAGCCCTCGGGAATCGCTGTTCCGGCGGTAGTTCCCGATGCGTTATACCTCATCGTGGCGTTCACCTGTCCACAGTCCCCCGCGTTACAGGTTACAGAGACGTTCGCGGTGAAAGTCTGGTTCTGTGCCAGAGTGGTCTGGTTGGGCGGTTCTAACAGGTCGCCGGTGAGGTAGGCGGTCACGTCGCTTACAAGATTAACCGTCTCCGAGGCAGTGTCCTGCGAGGAAGTGTTGTAGTAGAGCGAGGGCGCGTCCTGTATCCTGCATGACCACGTCTTCTCGCCCGTTGAGAGACCAGAGGTATTGTAGAAGTAGACTGCCTCCCCTGTCGTGTCGGTAGCGTTAGAACCTATGAAGCTGCCGCTGTCATCGTAAAACGCCACGGAGTAGTTAGCGATTCCGTCCCCGGTAGCGTTGTCGTATACCCCGCACTTGAGTTTGGTGCTGTTGCTCTTCTCCACGGTTCCTGTAGGCGAAAGCCACTCCACCCGGGAGTAGCCCCAGACATCGAACTTCAGGTACTGCAGCGTGTCGTTCAGGTTGCCTTTCGTGTCGTTGGCGTAGGTCTTTATCCAGTGCTCGCCGACGGACCAGTTACCGTCCGTCTTCAGCGTGTAGTTCGTCCAGTTATCCGTGTACGGCTTCGAGATGAAATCCTGCGTGAAGCTGG
>JBDGSE010000021.1:0-12957 GCA_042217695.1 Candidatus Nanohaloarchaea archaeon
TTTTTTATTCGGCGGAGAGACTGTAGGTTTATGGAGTATCTGTTGATACTGATGGCGTTGCTCTCCTCCGCCCTCTTCATAGAGCATCACTACGATTTCCGGCTTTAGGATTCATGGAGAGAGCGGGTGGCTGTCACTCTTTTCTTCTTCTCGGTGGGTGTGGCCTGGGACAGTTTTGCGGTTTTGAGAGGTCACTGGAGTTTCGGCTCTACAGGTCTCACAGGTATAAGGATAGGTGTGCTGCCGCTGGAGGAGTACATCTTCATGGTCGTGGTGCCTTTCTGGATAATAACGGTTTACAGGCTTTTTGACCTGTGGATGGATTGAGCTCTCTGTGGACCGGGCAGGTGGGCGAACAGTTAGGTATGAAATTAAAAAGGAGGAGGCCAATTACAGTTAATAGGGAAGATCCGCGAAGGTGATCTAGCTGACAAAGGACTACCGCGACATAATCGCTGACCTGATAGAAAAGGAGCAGGGGATAATTGGAGCGATGGCTGTGAAGAAGGCCAACGAGGTAGACGGCCTCACGGTGAACGATGACGGCTCTGTGGAGCAGATGAGCGGTATGGGAAAGGACGTCCTGAGCGAACTTGTGGACAAGTACGAGTCCATGGTGGGAGAGGCGATCGGAAGCGTGCTCAGGAAGCAGAAAGAGGAGAACGAGCTCCCTGATATGCCTGACAACGTCAAGAAATACTTCTCGGACTGAAGCCACCCACTCCTGCAGGATTACAGGCCTGAATTTCGCAGTTCTCTCCGTCTATAATTTCTGTTCCCGGGTTTTGGGGCGTCTCTTGCGGGAGATCTGTCTTTCCTCCCGGCCGTTCGTCTATCCGGTCCTGTGTCAAATCCTCCCGCAGAGATATTCTGTTATCTGGCCAGATTCCCGCCGCTTTTTTTATCAGCAATTTTATAGGTGTCCAGAGCTTTTATCTCTCTATGGCCGCGATAGAGACCCGTGAACTTACAAAGTACTACGGGGAGACCCGTGGGGTTGAGGAACTCTCCTTCAGCGTTGAAGAGGGCGAAGTGTTCGGTTTCCTGGGTCCGAACGGTGCAGGGAAGACCACGACGATAAGAACTCTTCTCGGCTTCCAGTCACCCACTTCGGGCACCGCCGAGGTCCTGGGGACTGATATCCGGGACAGAAAGGGTTTGCGGGCTGAGCGGAAAAATATCGGTTTCCTGCCTGGCGAACCCGTGTTCGAGGAGACAGTCACCGGCCGCAGACTCATTGATTACTATGCCTCGCTGAGAGGTGATGAACGCAGCGAGGAGCTTCTTGAGATGTTTGACCCTCCGCTGGAGAGGAAGATCGGTGAGTACTCCCGCGGCAACCGCCAGATGCTGGCGATAGTAATCGCGTTCATGCATGACCCTGAGCTTCTTGTTATGGATGAGCCGACTTCCGGCCTGGACCCGCTGAAACAGGAACGGTTCTACGACTTCGTATGGGAGGAAAAGAGGAAGGGTAAGACGTTCTTCTTCTCGTCCCACATCCTGGGAGAGGTAAGAAAGATTTGTGATAGAGTCGGGATCCTGAGAAACGGCGAGCTTGTAGAGGTGGAGGATGTCCAGACACTGCTTGACAGGAGCGGCAAAACCGTGAGACTCCGTGTGCGTGATGCTTCGCCCGAGGACTTCCGTATAGAGGGTGCTCACGACGTAAAGGTCACGAAAGACGAGTTCGCCTCTGTGAACTTTACCTACACCGGCGGGTATAATGCGCTGGTGGAACATCTCCAGGGCTTCGATATCCTAGAACTGGATATAGAGGAGGCGCCGCTTGAGGACGTTTTCCTCCGTTTCTACGGTGATAAAGATGTTTGAAATAGCTCGTTTCGAGATGGAACGCCAGAGGACCGCCGCGTTAACCATCTCCATAGGCCTGGCGGTTTACGCCATGCTTTTCCTCGCCATCGGGCCGGAAATGGTGGCTGAGATAGATATGTCGCAGTACGTCCAGGCGCTCCCTGAAGGATTTACGAGGGCCTTTGGTCTGGAAGCGATGACCGGTTTCGCTGGCCTGATGGCCGCGGAACTCTACCAGTTCGGCTGGGTGATACTCCTGGGTCTGTACTCTGCGTACGCGGCAGGGCGGCTTGTCTCGCGGGAAGTGGAACGTGGAAGGATGGATCTACTGCTTTCCAATCCTGTCTCCAGAACCCGCCTCCTGATTGAAAAATACCTGTCTCTATTTCAGACCTTTTTGATGGTCAACCTGGTAGTAGGGGTCACGGTCTACTTCGGCTCTATGATCGTTGATGAATCTCTGGCGTTCTCGAACGTGGCGATGGTCCATCTGCTCTCCATTCCCTACTTTCTCGCCACCGCATCTATAGGCCTGTTATTCTCTACGTTATTCTCCCGGGAGGACCTGTCCCGGCGATCAGCTATCGGCGTGGTTTTCGGCCTTTTCATGGTGGAGACACTGGTCGCGGGCACGGATTATGCGTTCCTCGGTAAACTCAGTCCGACCTGGTACTACGACCCTACAGAGATACTGGTACACGGGAGCTACGACCTGGCAGGGGCGGGGATACTCCTGGGCGTTGCCATGGTCCTGGTGGCCGCCAGCGTCCTCTACTTCAGAGAGAAAGACCTGGAGTGACTAGCCGGAGAGCTGTTTGTAGCCCTCGGCGAGTACTGCCACGGCCACTACCGCCCCGAACGCGTTGCCTGCCTGCACCACCAGGAAACCTGTCATCTCGAGCCCGAGGAACATCGGGATGCTGAAAGCCAGGCTGATGGCCATCACCACGAGAACTGTTGCAACGAGAAGGCCGAAAGTCCTCAGACGGTCTCCGCCTGTTAGATCCCAGCTCCCTCTCATCGCCTCGATAAAGTTCTCGTGTTCGACCGCGACACGGAACTGCCAGTAGAGCAGTGCGGTCATCAGGAAGAGGCCGGGGATCACAAGGAAGAGCAGTCCCGTGAAAACTATGAGGCCGTACAGGATGCTTCCCACGACTATGTTCAGCAGGGCGTACCCGATCCTGTCGGTGAAGACGGCGGATTCCAGCTCCCGTCCTGTAAACACCCTCATCGCGGCGATGGTGGTGGCCGCGGCCAGGAGCGTAACTATGAACGAGGCCGGTAAAAGCAACTGCCCGGAATACGGCAGAGTCCATCCTGACGCCGGGTAGTTCGAGATGGTTCCCCGGATCAGACTTGAGGCTATAACACTGTTGATGGTTGTCAGAACGAAGAATATCGCGGTTAACAGAAGTCCGTCCCGGCTGTAGGACCGGTCGAAACCGTTCTCCAGGGCGTCGAAGATGTTTAACATGTATAGTACTGGGTAGGGAAAGGCCTTAACGTTTTCCATGGGTAAAGCACTTCAAGCTGGATACTATCTCCTTCGTATGGGATTTCTGGACGAGTTCACAAAGTTCCTTCAGGAGTACGGCGTGATAGGTCTGGCGGTGGCGTTCGTGATCGGCGTCACGGTGAAGGACCTGGTGTCCGCGACAGTTGACGACATAATAATGCCGGTGGTCGAGGTTTTCCTTCCTGCGGGCGAGTGGCAGAACGCGGTCTGGAAGGTCGCGGGAATCGAGTTCATGACCGGCCACTTCCTGAGCGTGCTACTTGACTTCCTGATAGTCGCGCTCCTGGTATTCCTGTTCATGAAGTACGTGATGGGCAAGGAAGAAGTCGGAAAGATATAGGGAAAAAGAAGGCGGTAAAAACCGAAACCGCTTATCCCTCTTTTTTATCACCTCTATCCCGTTCTACAGGGGTTTGATCGACGGGAAACGTTCCGACTGTATTACTTTGTATTACAATCATATTACAAAGTATTACGATTCTGGTTTATAAGTTTTTCCTGCGGGTAGAGGACTTAAGGTTTTGGCAGCGAGTAACTCGTATGGACTGGGATGGCTTCGACCGCATAGTTGCCCGGGCAGAGCTCGAAGAAGAGCCGATGTACGAGGACTTCGAGAGCATCGTCTACGATGTACTGGAGGCCAAAGAGAAGGAAAGGGCTCTCACATCCGGCCAGCTGCCTGAAGGCTTTGAGTCCGAGAAAATCGAGGACGCTGACTTCGGTTTCAGGGCCGAGAAAGGTTATGGCCAGGGATATCTGGAGGTAGAATACACTGAAAATTCGAGCGACATGTTTGACCGGCCGGATTCATCCACGGTTGAGGTAAGAGCGAATCCGTTCGACTACGTTTTCACCGAACAGTGGGATCAGAGACGTTGACTAGTGAAGATTGCCCTCCCTGACATCGTAGTCATGGGCGAAAAGGGCGTAACCGACTTCTGCCGCAGAGTAGCCTGTCTCTGACGCTATATCCCGTATCTCCTCTATCATCGTGATGTAGTCTCCGGCATCGAAACTCTCCTTTCTCCCCTCAAGGCGGCCAAGTCTTTCAAGCGACGCCCATACCCTGGTGTCGACCACCGCATGCCTCTCAGGATCCAGAGCTGTGAGGACGCAGGACGCAGTGGGCGCCTTGAACCCTTTGAGTGAGGTCAGCAGGGCTATCCGTGAGAAATCGTCCTCCAGTTCCAGGACGTTCTGCGTCACTTTCCTGCACCTGTCCTCCGGGTTCTTCCGGACGTGGTATGCGCTGCGGGTGGAGGACTCGTAGGCTATCTCGTAGAGCTGCTCCCTGTCAAGGTATCCTTGCTCCCTGAATTTTTCACCGTACGCCTCGAGTTTGCCCGGAAGGACGCCCTGAGTCTCCGAGTAGATCTCCAGGTTTTTCCGTATAAAATCCTTCATGAAGACTGTGAAACGTTCTTTAACGTTAAAAAACCGTCTGGAAGACGGAAAACTAGTTAAAGGTTGGCTGCGGTGTTTTGAAATAGAAGGTCGTCCTGTCCCGGCGGTTTGCCGGAGAAGGTCGGCCATATACACGGGGTGAATTCAATGGCAGATGTCAACAATCTGGACTGGTTAACGCTCGTACTTGTAGTGATCGGAGCCCTCAACTGGGGACTTGTTGGGGCAGTGGACTTCAACCTGGTGGCCGTATTATTCGGCGAATCCAGCCTGATCTCCAGACTGATCTACATCCTGGTGGGTCTCTCTGGACTTTACCAGGTCTACTTCGGATACAGGTTATCCGAGGAGTAGAAGCGTTCAAACCATTTTTCCCCTCTTTTTACCCTCTATCGATGAATTTACCATCGAGGCTAAGTCGGTTGGCCTGTATCCATTAAATGTGTACAGTGGACGCCAATTGCCGTGATTTCGAGTCAGAGCTCTGCTACAGCAGGAGGGGCGCGGTGTATGTAAAGAGGATAGAGGAGGGCAGGCTGGTCAGGGATATCTGCGCCATCAGACTCTAATCAAGGAGCCCGCATCCGCGTAAATCCTTCAGGTGGTATGAGACCGTTGACTGGCTGATATCAAGTTCTGCAGCGATTTCGGCCTGTTTTTTACCCGATTTCTTCATCCGGTATACCTCTCTCTTCACCTTCTTCCTCAGCAGCCGGAGAGCACATTTATCGCCGCATTCGCCGTGGAGAGGGCATTCACTGCAGAGATCTTTCTCCATTATGGCGCCTTTCTTCTTCTCCAGTTCCTCCGAGCTCTGCACGTGGTGCTGTATAACTCCGTTAGAGAGCCCGGTCTTCTCTTTCAGCTCTGAAAACCCGATTCCGGGGTTGTCCTTCACAGTCCTGATTATTACCCTCTCGTTAAGAGTCATCCTTACGTAAACATATCTGTTCTCCCAGATTTAGGGCCTAATGGTTGAGAACTCCAACATCATCTCCTTACCTCGAACCCGGTAAGTCCCTCTGGCGTCTCTTCCTCTACATCGACGTCCTCCACCCTGGCCGGGCGCGGTCCCTCTCTGCAGAAATCCAGCATATCCTGTATGTCGTCCTTTTCTCCCTCGAAAACTGCCTCCACGCGGCCGTCCGGAAGGTTCTTCACCCATCCCTGGACGCCGTTACGCCTTGCCTTTTCACGGGTGGAAGCCCTGAAGGTCACGCCCTGTACATTTCCCGAGATGTAGACGTGGACTCTCTCCATACCTGTAGATGGAAGACCTGGAAATTCAAACTTTGGGTCGCTGGTGGACGATGCGATCCTTCAGCCTGGAGAGGTGCCTGTTGGCTTCCTCTACATGACCCTCCCTGATGGCTTCCTGGACTTTTTCGATGACTTCCCTGGTCTGTTCGTCCCGGGGGATAGCACCCTCCTCCACACCTCTCCGGACTATCGTGGAGAGCTTCTCCAGTTCGCTCATCCTCTCCATGTGCCGGTAGTAGATAGTGCCTCCGGCAAGGGCCAGCACTGTCAGACCTGCTAGAGTTAAAAGTATAACCGGGAACTGGCTGTCGCCGCATCCATGGCTGCAGGCAGAGGCGGAACCCACCAGGTAGACCCCTTCCTCTCCAAGTGTAACGGTGTAAAACTTTCCTCCCGACATCTTCAGGGTTTTCCAGCCGTCAGGACCAGAGTAAACCTTTATCTCTCCGCGGCTGTCGTTCGCCGGGTCTTTAAAAGTCACCTCCAGCTTCAGTCCAGGGGAGAGCCGCTCAAGCACCAGTCTGCGGTATATCCCGGTACTGTTTCCCGCCGTGTATACGTCCAGCTGGAACGAACCGTTTGAAATCTTTCTTGAGGATCTGAACGCTATACTTTCCACGAAGGAATTCGGGACCTTCATCTGGCTCCAGCCAGGCACCTCTACCCCGGACCCACTTATCTTGTGGATCCGTTGCCCGGGGATGGAGCCGGAGACCAGGCTTGCCAGGAGAATAAACGCGAGTACCGGGGCCAGCCATTTCATCAGAGTATTTTTGGGGAGGGCCATAGAAAAAGGTGACTGGCTGCAGTGCGTCACCAGTCTCCTATCTTTCCTGACGTTCCTCCCGTTCTATCTTCAGGGTATCGCTCCCGGTTATCTCGAAACTTATCTCGTCGCCCTTCTCCCAGCGGAATCCCTCGACGAACTTCTTCGGCAGGGTTATGTGGTAACGGCCGTTTCCATCTTTCTGGAGCCTAACCACGGTATCCACCTTCTTCGGTATTTGAACCGGTTTCAGATATCAAGGCCCAGCCCCTCCGCTACCTCCGTGTAGTTTTTCCTCACAGTTACCTCCGTGACTCCTACAGCCTCCGATATCTCCTTCTGGGTGAGTTCCTTGTCTTCGAGCTCGGAAACCAGGTAGAAAGCCGCTGCAACCACGCTCTTTGGACTTCTACCGGCCAGTATGCCGTCCTTGCGGGCCCGCCTTATAATCCGTCTTGCCCGGGCCTCCTCCTCTCCCGTGAAACCAAGCTCGGAGGTGTAACGTGGGAGGAAATCCTCTGGATCTGCTGGCCGGATATCCATGTCGAGTTCGCGGGCCACGTAACGGTAGGTTTTGCCCAGCTTTCTCTGGTCGACACCGGCGGCCTCCGCCACCTCTTCGAGGGTCCTCGGCACCTCCTGTTTCCTGGCCACAAGGAACGTCAGCGCCGCCACAGTGGGCTCGATTCCACGGCCCTTCACTATCTCCTCTTCCCGGGCCTTCTCGGTCAGTCTGGCCGCCTCCTCGTAGACTGACTCCGGAAGCTTCAGCTGGGAGACTATCCTCTGGAGCTCGCTGAGAGCTGTCTGCAGGCCTTTCTCACCGCTTTCGGCGCGGCGGTCCCACTTCCTGATGCGGTAGTACTGTCCCCGTTTCTCCCCGGACATCTTGTTGAGTTCGCCGGCAGACCCCACTTTGGTCCCCATGCCCTTGTCGGACTTGGTAAAAGTGATGGAGCCACCGGAACGCGCCTTGTCCGCCTTCTCTTCAGCGTCGAAGGCTCGCCACTCTCTGGAGAAGTCGATCATTTTCTCGTCTACCACGGTCCCACATTCCTTGCAGTAGAGTTCTCCCCGGGCCTCGTCTTTCTCGAAACGGGTAGAGCCACAGCTGGGGCAGCGAGCCTCATCGGCCCGTTCCTTCTGCTCTGATTTCACCGGGATGGTGTCTCCCGGGTCGACGGAGTCATCGACCTCGCTCATATCTATACCAGTATCCATAAAGGTATCCAAAATTATAAATGAGTTTTGATTTTTTACCAGTCCGGCTGGTTTCCGGAACATCCTGGCCGCGCGACGTTCTCAGGATAAAGGTTTGCAGGTACTGGAACTGATTTTAATGTCGGCGGGAAAAAACTGGTATGGATATCCGTGAGGCCCGCAGGGACGAGGCCAGCAGAGTAGTGGAAGAACTCTGGATGCCTCTGGCCAGGGAGATGGAAGAGGTGGCGGATTACAACGCGCTCTCCGAGGATGCGGAGCAGAAACAGAAGGAGTACAGGAACGATCTGCTGGATGAACTCGAACGCGTGACCTTCGTGGCGGAGGAGGACGGATTTGTGGGATTCGTCTCCGCCAAGATAGAGGAACCGCCGCCGGTATTTGCAAGGGGAGACACCCTGCACATCGCGGAACTTTACGTCAGGGAGGATCACAGGCGGCAGGGGCTTGCAACACGTCTCATGGAGAATGTCCTGGAATGGGGCAGGGAACGGGGATGCGAGGCCGTGGAGCTTAACGTGGATACACCGAACCGGGAGGCGATAGAGTTCTACATGGAACAGGGGTTCGAGGAGGCCCGGAAAGTCCTGAGAAAAGAACTCTAGCTAGAGCTCTTCCTCCACTTCTCTCACTGCATCCTCTCCGAGCATGTCTCCCAGATATTCCTTTATTCCCTCCTGGAAATCTTCGTTATCAACTCTCTGCAGAAGGTCTCTGACGGTCTCCTTTACTTCAGCCTCGTCTACCTGGTCCATGCTTCACCTCTGAGTCTAGTTACAGACGAAGTCCTCGCGGTGCTCCTGTGGATCCCACGGGAACAGAATCCTGTAACTGATCAACTCAGAAAGAGTTTCAAACCTGGCTTTATCTTTCATCTTACCCCTTCCCCCGGGATGAACTGGGGTATCTCTCATTATAAAGACTGTTGTATGCGGTCTAGTATAATCTACCGCCCAGAGGCACATCCCCGTCAGGGCTCACGAGAACCGGGTTTCCGTCCTCGTCCGGGACTCCTAACGTGAGTACCTCGGACTTGAAGCCTGCGATATGCATGGTGCCCAGGTCTGTGGCGCAGAGCACGATCTTGTCCTCCAGCTCGTCCACGTCATGGTTGTAAAGTAGCTGGGCGGCGGAACTGTACTCACGGTTCCCCACCTGTATCCATAGCTTCGCCATCCTGGGCTTGTCGGCCTCGGAAAACTCTTCCGCCTCCGAGATACGACCCACCTTTATATCGACGTCAAGCGGCGACTCGTTCATACTGGTATTAACACATGAATCGTTTTTATATCCCGCTTCACTGGGACCATCTGGAGGCGCCACGATCGAACAGCCAGTAACCTGCAAGGCCCAGCAGAACAGAGCCTGTGAGGTAGGCAGCCATGGCAGAGACCGGGTATGACTGGTAGACCATCGCCACCACGAACATCGGCACCAGGCCGATCCCGATAAGCGCCACGAACTTCAGGAACTTCCCGGCGCTGAAGAGCATGTTGTTGGGATCCATGCCGGCGAAGTAGACCGTCACACCAAGAACATATAGCGCGGTCATCGGGAGCGACAGCATCCCGGCCACAAGGCCTCCCGTGCCAAAGAACACGGATCCAATCACTATGAAGGTCCACGCCACGGGGACCGAGACACCGAGGAAGAGCCTCATCTTTGCCTCGAATACATCTCTCATGCTTCTGGGCAGCCTCCGGTAGCTCCTGGGGTCGTCGAACCGGGTAAGCCAGTTATACGTCGAGATCGATGAGATAGCCATCACCAGAGAGAAGATCATACCCGGTGCAAGAGAGACAACCTTCAGGAAGACCAGCTGGGTCATCATGAAGGCGAAGAAACCGAATACAACGGCCTGCGAGAAGACAACCTTCCATAGACCGCCGCTGCTCCTCTCCAGGTCCAGGAACGAGCGGGCCATGAGAGGACCTCCCAGTTTCTCATTGAACACTGTGAACCGTTCCTCCCTGGTCCTTGACTTCCTGGCTGGGTCAGGCAGATAGAGTCCGATACCGGCCAGATTCAACAGTGCCACGGGCAGGAACCCTTTCAACAGGTTCACCAGTGAAAACGAGTCCATCAGTACCAGCGGCGTGTAGTTCAGGATGCCGCCGCGGAAGGTAACGACCGTACCGAACACTGCCAGCAGGAGCAGGCCGGCGTAAACCTTCCCCCGGTTGTAAAGCGAGGCACCAAGGAAGCTGAGGCCGACTCCGAACATAAACATGCCTGTACCGGTCAACCACGCCATCCCGACTGTAGAGGTGGAGAGAGGCAGGAACGGCCGGAGCGCGAAAAGGCCGAGCACTATCGGGGTCACAAGCATAACGGAGTAGTAGAGCAGGTCCTTCGCGACAAAGTTCGCAACTATCTTTTTCTGGTCAACTGGCAGCGTCCTCGACGAAAATATGAGCAGGTTGGCTGCCCCCAGCAGGTTTTCGGCGGCGTCCCGGCTGATGAACCCGAGCCCACCCACGTTGAGTCCCATGAAGAACAGCAGAGCGTTCAGACCCAGCAGCATCTGTCCCACCGTGAAACCTGTGACATAGAACGCGAAGAACAGGAACCCTGTCAGTAGAAGTACGGCGAACGGGAAGAGAGCGAACGCACGGCCGCCGAACAGCTCGGAGTGCATCCGCCACTCCTCTTTAATCATCTCTTTGAGCAGCTTCAAAGCCCTCAACCTCGTCAAGGAATTCGTCAGTCAGGCTTTTTTCGACATCCTCCATGTCGCGCTCCGCTACAAGCTCACCGCTGTCGATGATGCCGACACTTGTGCAGACCTCCTCTGCAAGGCTCAGGACATGCGTCGAGAGGAAGATGGTGTTCCCTCTCTCCCGGTAATCCACGAAGAAATCCTTGACCCGTTCCTGGATTATCGGGTCCAGGTTCGTCAACGGCTCATCTATGAACACCAGCTCTGGTTCATGCAGGAAAGCCTGGGCCACCATCACCTTCTGCTTCTCACCCTTCGAAAGATCCATGTTCAGGGTGTCCATCTTCTCCTCGAACTCAAGTCGCTCCGCCCAATCCCTGGCACGGGCTTCCCAGTCATCGATGTTTCTTATCTCGGCGACGAACTCGAAGTACTCCCGCGGCGTGAGAAAGCTCGGCGGGTCCTCGCGTTCCGGAAGGATACCGACCTTCTCACGGACCTTCACGGGCTCCTGGACAGGATTGATGCCGAGAACGGAACAGTTACCTCCGCTAGGCTTTATCTGACCGGTCAGTATGTTTATCGTGGTCGATTTCCCTGCGCCGTTTGGCCCGATGAAGCCGAACAGCTCGCCTTCATCCACGGTCAGGTCCAGACCCTCTAACGCTTTTATATCGCCGTAATTCTTCTTCAGAGAGGATATATCTATAGCCGCCACGGAGACACCTTCGGAAAAATATAGTGTCCCGATTAATAAAATACCGGCGGCTAAAACATTATAAGAATCACAGCAAGTGAAACTGTATGAGCCTGAAAATACTGGTGACAAGCGACTTCCACGCCCGCGAAGACCTGAAAAAAGGGGCTGTAGAAGAGGCTAACTCCGGGGATTACGACCTGTACATAAACCTGGGAGACTACCTCGATGAGGAGTACGCACGGGAACTCTTCCAAGAGATAGATATACCTGCCATCGGATGCACGGGTAACCGGGACATGTTTTTCGACGAGGAGTTCATGGACTCCGGCACCCCGATATATCATTTCCTGGAGGCCGATGTCGACGGCGAGTACCTTGTAATCCTGATAGGGGGAGACTTCCCTGACGACATCAAGGACAAGGTCTCGGAACTTATAGAGGAGCACGGCGACCCATCCAAGGTGATAGTCGGCTCCCACTACCCGCCTCTCAAACTCGGGGACAAGATACACTCCGGGAAGAGGATAGGTTTCGAACAGTTCCGCGAACTCATAATGAAGGAGAAGCCCGCCCTCTGGGCCTCGGGGCACGTCCACGAGGACTTCGGCGAGTACTCGCTGATGAAGACCACAGTGTTGAACGCCGCAGCCGACGACACCGGGAAAGCCTTCTCCGTCACTGTAGCCGACGAGGGCGGTGTAGAGGAAGTAGAGGAAGTCGAACTCGTTTAACGCAAGAGTTAATACTTCTCACGAGAAATAAACAGTCATGGGAGAGGTTGTGATACGCAACGGAGACTTTACTCCAGAGATCGAGTACATGGTGGACGCACTGCCCGGAGCAGGACTTGTCGGGAAGATAGCCGGAGAATTCCTTATAGACGAACTTGGGATGAAGTACTACGCCAGCATCGAGTCCACAGACCTTCCACCGGTGATGATATACGAGAACGAATACGACCTGAAACCACTTGTGAGGATTTACGCGGACCCTGGTTCAGGTGTAGGCGTCGTGACCAGCGACATCCCGGTGTTCCTCGACTCCAGGAACTTTATAGAGACCATAACCCGCTGGCTTAACGACAAACAGGTACTGCCACTGTACCTCGTGGGCCAGCCTATAGAGGACGCGGCAAACGATGTTTACGGCGTTTCAACCGGGGGAGGCCGCCGACTGCTGGAAGAGCATGGTTTCTCGCCGCCGCCAGGGGTGGGTGCGGTGGCAGGCGCAACCGGAGCCCTGATGCATGAAGCCGACAGCCAGAACCTCTCCAGCCTGGGTTTCGTGGTGGACGTGGACTCCTTCTTCCCCGCGCCCGGCGCTGCAAGGACACTTATCGATGAAGCCATCGAACCTGTCACCGGGATAGAAGTCGACACCCAGCAGCTCCTGGAGACCGAGGACCAGATAGCAGAGCAGAAAGAAAAACTCGCGGAGGAGCTCAGGAAGGTGGAGAAACACGATGCAGGTCACGCCTACCCAACCGAGATGTACAAGTAGCACCCCGGGTACGATTTTATAAAATTAGGTAGAACCATTGATTGTAGAGCATATCCCTGGGCTCTTAGTTCAGCCTGGCAGAACGCTTCCTTGGCATGGAAGAGGCCCCGGGT